>CAMCQA010000004.1 GCA_945876935.1 uncultured Clostridia bacterium
TTTACATGGGGTTTGTTTCTTTCAAATTTCTGTTTTGCCATTTTTGTTTCTCCTTCTAATAATCTAGTGAAATAAACATAACTTACTCGACAAAGTATATATTTTAATGGAGCTGTTGAGCAGGATTGAACTGCCGACCTCTTCCTTACCGGGGAAGTGCTCTACCAACTGAGCTACAACAGCACACCTTGCCAGAGTATATTGTACTAATTTTAGCACACATTTACCAATACAGCAATAAAGTTTTGTGTATTGATATTGAAATACAAAGCTTTCTTAGAGTAATATCCGTTATTTTTTATTAAAAAATTTATTCTTAGCAACTTGATACATAGTTACTGCACCTGCATTAGAAACATTCAGAGAATTTATTCTTCCTCTCATAGGAATGGATATTACAAAATCTGAAGACTCTCTCACGCTTTTACTGATACCCTTTCCTTCATTGCCTAAAACAATAGCAACTCCGCCTTTAAAGTCTACGCCAAAAATATCATCTCCATCCATATCGCAAGAATATATCCAGATATTTTCTTCCTTAAGCTTCTCTATGGTACTAACTAGGTTAGTCACTTTAGCAACTTTTACATATTGACTAGCTCCTGCCGCAGCTTTATCTACTGTCTGATTGACTCCAACAGCTCTTCTTTTAGGTATAATAATTCCATGAACTCCTGTGCATTCAGCCGTTCTCATTATAGCTCCTAAGTTGTGAGGATCTGTTACGCTATCTAAGATAATAACAAAAGGTTCCTCACCTTTTTCCTTTGCAACTTCTAAAATCTCTTCTACACTTGAATATTTAAACTCTGTAACAAAAGCTAGCACCCCCTGATGATTGTCAGTTCCAGCGATTCTTCCTAAAGCAGCTTTCTCTGCTCTATCTACTATTATTCCTTTATCTCTAGCAATAGCTACTATTTTCTTAATAGAGCCTTCACTATTGTCAGAAACAATAATTTTCTCAATTTCCCTATCGCTAACTAAAGCCTCCATTATTGAGTTTCTCCCTATAAGAATATCTTCTCTTGCTGAAGCCTCATCAGAGAAGTCATCTTTTGCTTGCTTATATGCTCTTTTGCTATTTAAATTATCTTTTTTATGTGCTTTATTTTTTCTTTCTTTGCCGTCTTCTCTTCTTAGTTTTTCAGCATTTTTGCTTGAATTGCTTTTGTTTCTCTTCATTTATTTAAAACCTTTCCAAGTGAACAAGCTGAAAGACATCTGGCTGATTTAGCTAGATGTCTTTAACTCCTTAAGTTATTTAACTTTATCATACCTGAGGAACTGAAACTCAACTCCATTTTCCTTGTGACAAGGACCTGTCCATCCTATTTTAAAATCTTCTCTTTCATCTAAGTTTTCAAAATATCTATCGGCAGGAAAACTGCTAAAAATCTTTGTTACATAAATATGGTCACACTGATTTAAGAACTGCTTATATACCTGAGCTCCCCCTGATATAAAGATATCTTCATCGCTGTATTTTTCAAGTTCCTGCTTCAAAGCTTCCTCTCCAACGCAAACAACCACGCTATCATTAGCAAAGGTTTCATCTCTCGTCAGCACAATATTTGTTCTATTAGGAAGAGGCTTCTTATTAGGGAAACTTTCTAGTGTCTTTCGCCCTATGACGATGACTTTTCCTTCAGTCTTTTCTTTGAAATACTTGAGTTCAGTAGGTAAGTGAATCAATAAATCATTATCTCTCCCTATTCCCCAATTTTCATCAACTATTACTATACTATTCATATTCCTTACTCCAACTATATAGCTATAGGGATATTCTTTACCTGAGGGTGCTTCTCATAATCCTCAATAGTTATATCATCCACTGTAAAATCATAAAAATCCTTAACATCCGGATTCAGTTTGAATTTTGGTGCTGGAAACTCATCCCTAGTAATAAGCTCCTCAATAATAGGAATATGCCTATCGTAGATATGAGCATCTGAAATAACATGCACAAGCTCACCGGCTTTCAAACCTGAAACCTGGGCTAGCATATGCACTAAAACAGCGTACTGAACTACATTCCAGTTATTAGCCGCAAGAATATCTTGAGATCTCTGGTTTAAAATAGCATTTAATCTATCGCCTGTCACATTAAATGTAACACTGTAAGCACAAGGCTCAAGACCCATTTCCATTAAATCATCAAACTTATATATGTTCGTCATAATTCTTCTTGAGAACGGTGTATTTTTAAGCTGCCACAAAACATTATCAACCTGATCCATCTCTCCGTGAGGGAATTTATATTTAACACCAAGCTGATAACCATAAGCTTTTCCTATGGATCCGTTTTCATCTGCCCATTCATCCCATATAGATGAGTTTAAGTCATTGATATTATTTGATTTCTTCTGCCAAATCCAAAGCATTTCATCAACTGCAGACTTAATAGCAGTAGGTCTTAAAGTAAGAGCAGGGAATTCCTCTTGAAGATCGTATCTGTTCACAACACCAAAGCTCTTTATAGTGTGTGCAAAAGTTCCATCAGGCCATTTAGCTCTAACAACTTGACCTTCTGAAGAATATCCATTTTCCAAAATATTCTTACACATATCTTTAAATAATTTATCTGCCTTACTCATCTATTGCCTCCATTGCCTTTTCCATTAAAAAATTCAATCTATCTTCATCTTCTGTAAGGTATAAGTATCCTATGAGACTTTCAAAGGCTGTAGCCCACTTGTATGTCATCATATCCACGTTCTTAGCTTTTGTAGTAACTTTTTTATTTCTACTTCTTCTGACAAAAGTTTTCTCTTCCTCTGTCAATATGTCTTGCATAGCCTTTATAGCTTTAGCTTGCCCCTTTGCACTAACGTACTTTATCGCAATCTTATGAAGACCATCTGCATGAACTTGGCCTCTATCTATAATTTTTCTTCTAACAAAGACCTCATATACGCCATCTCCCATATACGCAAATGCCGTAGTACTAAGGTTAAGAAAAGAATCTTTACTCATAGATTATTCTTTCACTATCTGAACTCCCTGCGGAGTATCTTTCAGTGTTATACCTTTCTCTTTTAATATATCTCTTATCTCATCAGCCCTAGCAAAGTTCTTCTCTGCTCTCGCCTTCTGTCTCTCTTCTACCAATGCTTCTATTTCAGAGTCTACTCCACTTTCATCCTTGGCTTCTAACAAGCCTAAAACTCCAGATAGCTCTAACAACATAGATAGAGCCTCTCCTGCAAACTCTTTGCTTGCGCCATCTTTTACAGTAGTATTTACAAAACTAACTAGCTCAAATATAGCTGCTAATGCATCCGCTGTATTTAAGTCATCATCCATAGCTTTTTTAAAGTCATCTCTATATTTTGGAAGCTGCTCCAAAGCAGTTTTCTCGTCGCTAGTCAAAGCATCTAGACCTTTTTCCTGTAAGAAAACTAAGTTGTCTCTAGCAGTTTCCAGTCTTCCAAGAGAAGCTTTTGCCATTTCCATAAGACCATCATTAAAATCTATAGGACTTCTATAGTGACCTGATAAAAGGAAAAATCTTATTACCTCTCCCTTATATCTTTCTAGAATCTCTCTAACTGTAAAGAAGTTGCCCAAGGATTTAGACATCTTTTCCTTATCTATTGTTATATATCCGTTGTGCATCCAATACTTTGCAAACTGAACTCCATTACATGCTTCTGATTGAGCAATTTCATTCTCATGATGAGGGAACTGTAAATCCTGTCCTCCTGCATGAATATCTATAGTAGCTCCAAGGTATCTCTTTGACATAGCAGAACACTCTATATGCCATCCTGGTCTGCCCATGCTCCAAGGAGACTCCCAAGCAATCTCGCTTTCTTCTTTTCTTTTTTTCCACAAAGCGAAATCTAGAGGCTCTCTCTTTTTCTCCTCAACCATTATTCTCGCACCGGCTTTTAGTTCATCTATATTCTGCTTAGAAAGTTTTCCATAACCCTCAAATTTTGATGGACTATAATAAACGTCTCCCTCTACTTCATAAGCATACCCCTTCTCTATAAGAGTCTCGATAAACTCAATAATCTGAGGTATATTTTCAGAAACTTTAGGGTGAACTGTAGCAGGACTTATATTAAGAGCGTTTGTATCTTTGAAATACTCATCTATATATTTCTCACTAACTTCACTTGCACTTAAGCCTTCCTCTTTAGCTCTGTTGATAATTTTGTCATCAACATCTGTAAAATTCTGTACGAAAATAACCTTATTTCCAATATATTCTAAATATCTTCTCAACGTGTCAAAAACTACGAAAGGTCTAGCGTTTCCTAGGTGAAAAAAATTGTAAACTGTAGGTCCACAAACATATATGCTAACTTGGTTTTCAACTATTGGAATAAATTCTTCTTTTTGTCTTGTAAGCGAATTATATACTTTCATATTCCTCTCCTATATTTTCAATTTTCCTTTAAACTTCTTATCTATCTTCTTCAAGAACTGAACAAGCGCAGCCCTCGTCTTCATCACTACATATATATTGTACCGGCAGAGGCTTTCCTTCCATTCTAGCTAGCTCATCTTCTAAAGCGATAACTCGTCTTCTTAAACATTCTAGCTCAACTGCAATAGGATCTGGCATATTTACCTGATCCATTTCTTGATCCTTAAATTTTTCTCTCGTCTTCACTATGGTTCCTGGAATACCAACAACTGTACTTCCTGGAGGTACCTCTTTTAAAACAACTGACCCTGAGCCAATTTTAGAATCATCTCCGACAGTAAATGGACCTAAAACTTTGGCACCAGAGCTTACCATAACTCTATTGCCTAGGGTAGGGTGACGCTTTCCAGATTCTTTACCTGTACCTCCTAGAGTTACACCTTGATATATTGTACAATCATCACCTATCTCTGTAGTTTCTCCAATTACTATGCCCATACCATGGTCAATAAAACATCTTCTACCAATCTGTGCCCCAGGGTGAATTTCAATCCCTGTTAAGAATCTCGCAAACTGCGAAGTCATTCTAGCTAGAAGTTTTAATTTATGCTTATATAAGAAGTGAGCTGGCTTATGAAATATCAATGCCCAAATTCCTGGGTAACACAAAAGAACCTCAACTCCATTTCTAGCTGCAGGATCCTTTTCTACTATATTTCTAATATCCTCTCTTATATTCTTAAAAAACACTATTTTCTCCTTATATTCCAAAGTATTTCAAACTATAAAACACCTTATCTCTAAAACTTAATTATACACCAAAACTCTCACTTTGTAAAGGCTACGTCCTTCTTTTAAAGTCAACTTCCACTTGGATATCCTTATTATTCAAAAGGCTTAACCGTGATAATCGGTTCCTCGAGTTACTATAAAACCTTGCTGTTCTGCTATTTCTAATAGCCTCTTTGTCTCTCGTCTATTATTTTTTGAATAATCTGCTTCGATACCAACAAGTCCCAGTGCTTTTAACTCTACCAGAAGCTCGCACAAGTGATCATAAAACGTATCACTTCCTCTATCCCCCATACCTTTTATCAAAATTGGATGCGCTAAAACAGGAACGCCTCCACTTGATATTATAGATTTTATAGCTTCAGCTGCAGGTATTGTTACTCTCTTTATACCCTCTATTTCATCTTTTCTAAAGTAATTTGCAAAAACATCTTCCAAATTCTTAAAGAAGCCTAGTTCGATTAAAACTCTTCCCATATCTGGCTTGCCTATGTAATTAGTGCTTTTGCCAAACAAGGCTTTCCTTATATCTATATCGAAATCTCTATCTATGATACTGAAAATAAGTTCATTCTTCTCAGCTCTATCCATCTCTAACATTTTACATATCTCATTGAGCTTCTTATCCTCTTTATTTATACCGTAGCCGAGAATATGTAGCTGAATATCGCCTAAATTAGAGGATATTTCTATTCCGGAAATAAAATCAATGCCTAGCTCTCTTGCTTTTTTCTTACCACCATCAATACCTCCTAGAGCATCATGATCTGTGATAGAAACTAGTTTCATACCTCTACTTTTCTGTAATTCCATAAGATTATCGGGAGGTAGAAAGCCGTCAGAGTAAGTACTATGAACATGTAAATCCATAAGTTCTAGCGGTGTGCTTTTTATCTTTTTAAAGGCATTTGTCTCATTTATCATAAAGACCTCTTAAACATTCTCCTGTAACTGAATAGCCTATTCATAATATAAAATATTATGATCATTAGAAGCAAGCTTACAATAATGACAGCTCCACCAAAATAGTTTGGAAAATCGCTTTTCATAATTTGTATAAAAACATCTCCCGCTTCAAACCTAACTCCAAACAACTGTCTGAATATAAGCGTTCTTACATACCTTATAAATATGCTAACACTGAATATTCCAATAATTACAATAAACCATATAACAGAGCTTTCAAAGCTATCGTATATTAGATGTCTCTCCTCCTGCTTATACAGATAAAGCAATATAATAGCTATGCTTATTCCAGTAATTATAGCAAATATCATAGCTATGTCCGCACCTGATCTAATGCTATCTGCAGTTACTATAGCTCTCTTAGAAAATACTTGCTGCGGTTTATAATCACTCTTTTCCTTTATGGATAAATCAGCCTTTCGATGTTTCATAAAATCGCCAAAATGCTTAGATAAATCTTCACCGCTAATTTCATAGGGAATATCTCTAGCGATAGCCGATTTTGTAAAGTAAAATGAATAGAAAGATTCTGATCTTATAACAATGCTAAATGATGTTAGAAATATTACGATAGGTAGGAGAATCATAAATATAGATGCTAAAATATCATTCCATGGCATGTTAAAGTCATTTCTAGTATTTCTCCACGGATTTTTCTTAGATGATCTCACTCTAGATCCAAACATTACCTATCTCCTTTTCTATAATTTCAGACAATATCTTCTTAATTTTCAGTGCATACTTTATATTATCACAAATATTATGCTTTTGTAAAAATTCAAATCCACTCTTTTGATATTGGTGGTTTTAATGTCCATATAACGCTATAAAAGCTCATCGCCTAAATGCGATGAGCTTTTAGTTATTACATATTTGCTACTAAGTCACTAATTTTTTGACTTTTTAAAGTATCTTCAACCTGCTTTTGAATTTTCTCATAAACACCCTTCACCGAACATACATCTTCCGC
The DNA here is from genome assembly GCA_945876935.1 of uncultured Clostridia bacterium. Lineage (GTDB taxonomy): Bacteria > Bacillota > Clostridia > Peptostreptococcales > Anaerovoracaceae > Gallibacter. The sequence continues at coordinate 7,107 of CAMCQA010000004.1, forward strand.
ACCTCTCGAGCATTCGTAATCATCTTCAAGGCAATAGTTCAGCTTCAATGTTTTTTCACTAAGAACAATAATGTCATACAGGCTTATTTCTTCAGGCGATCTACTTAGTATATAACCACCATTTCTACCTCTTTCAACTAACACAATACCGCCATCTACAAGCTTTTTGAAAATCTTTGCTAAATAGTTTATTGGTATATTCATGTTGTCTGATACATCGCTAGCCGTACGTTTACCACCAGAAGCAGCCAAATCCAAAACAGTTCTTATAGTATAGTCAGTCGTGATATTGAATTGCATATTTCTTATTCTCCTAAAGCTTCCATTACTTGATCGAAGCCTACCACAGCTGCTTCATATTCTTCATCATCCTGAATTTCAATGATATCGAAAGTCTCTTCTTCATCACCTTCAGCTGGATTTTCAACATATCTAAAGATCCAAACGTCATACTCCTCATCTTCTTTCTGCTCTAAAGGAGATAAAGCGATATAATCTTTCTTTTCACCTTTGTATTCGATATCATAAACACCGATAACAGATGTCTGGATTTCTTTTACTTCTCCGTTTTCATCTTCCATTTCTAAAGTAACAACCATTTCTTCTTCCTGAATATCTCTATTTTTATTATCTACCATAATACTTTCCTCCTATTTTATAATTTTATAGTAAAAATTTAATATTACCATCATTGTCTAATTTACTTAATTATATACTTATAACCCAAGTTTTTCAAGCATAAACATGAATATCGTAAAGTATTACCAAGCTATCTATTAGAATAGAATTTGATAATCTCACTAGCATTGGCTGACGTTATACCTTTAACTTCAGATAACTCATCTATCGAAGCCAATTTAATCTTGTCTACACTGCCAAAATGTGCCAATAAGGCGCTTCTCTTTTTAGGTCCTATACCTTTAATATTGTCTAGTTCAGAAGCCACCATAGCTTTACTTCTAAGCCCCCTATGATAATCGATAGCGAATCTATGAACCTCTTCCTGAATATTTCCTATATATGAATATAGCATATTTCCATCATTGATTGCTCTAAGGTTCACTTCCCTCAGATGAGGAGTTTCATTTTTATTAATAGCTTCAATAGCTTCTGAAAAGTAAATAAGCCTATCGGTTCTATGTTTTTTATCTTTTATCATACCTACTACTGTAACAGGCACATCGTATTTATCTATTATATTTTTAACGACACCTATATGGCCTGCGCCACCATCTATAAGCATAATCTTAGGTAAAGGTAAGAATCCCTTATCTCCGGCAAGAGCTCTCTCTATACGTCTCGTAACAGTTTCAGCCATAGATCCATAATCATCAGCCTTACCCTCAACACTTTTAATCTTAAACTTTCTGTAAGCGCTTGTCAGTTTATTTAGTCCTTCAAATGCTACGAGTACTCCAACGTTGTCTATCCCATTAGTATTGGAAATGTCATACGCTTCTACCTTAAGTTTATCATCAAACAGCTCAACTATCTCACCAGTCTCTGAGTTTACAATCTCTGTTATATTGCCTCGGGTATTAGAGTTACTAATAATCTCATTTAATACTTTTGATAGTTTTGTTTCTTTATCTTTCTTATTTTTTTCATTCTCTGTAGAAATACTCATCATTTCTACTACATCTTGTTTGGCAAGTTCAAGCAAAGACTTCTTCTCACCTTTAGGCTCATCATTTATCTTGACCTTAAAGCCCCACAACTCTTCTAAAAATTGCTCTATAAGATTTCTATCATTTATAGGTTCATCTACAATTAGTTCTGATATACCATCTATTTGATTGCTGTAATACTGCTTTATAAATGCCTCTAAAACTTTATCTCTCGGTGTTTTTTCATCAAACTCTATAGAGAATACTTCTCTCGATGACAAAATTCCATTTTCTACTCTAAACAAAATAATTTGCTTTCTCTGTCCCAAAAGAATAACATCCATATTGATGCCCTGCTTTAAAACAACTCTCTGCTTTTCCATAAGAGCCTTTGCATTTGCAGCATAATCCCTATAAATAGCTGCATTCTCATAATCTAGACGCTCGGACGCCTTCCTCATCTCTTCTTCAAAAAAACTAATAAGATCTTTAGATTTCCCCTTAAGAAAAGACTCTATTTGAGAAAGTCTATTGATATACTCCGATCTACTCTCTTTCCCTATACACATTCCATTACATTGTTCTATGTAATAATTAAGACAAGGTTTAAAGCCTTTAGGAAAGGTTCTTCTTCGGCACTTCTTGAGTTTATACACTCTATTCAAAAGATCTATCATACTATTCACAGCGCCAACGTCCGTATAGGGGCCAAAATATTTAGCGCCATCTTTCAAAACTTGCCTAGTTTTTTCAATTCTTGGCCAAAATTCCTTTGTTATTTTTATATAAGGATATGTTTTATCGTCCCTAAGAAGAATATTATACTTAGGCTGGTGCTTTTTAATAAGGTTGTTTTCTAATATGAGCGCTTCCATTTCGCTTCCACACCTTATATATTCAAAAGAGTCTATATTGGATACCATAGCTCTGCTTTTGGCATCCAAAGCTTTCGATGATTGAAAATATTGTCTAACTCTATTTTTCAGCGATCTGGCTTTTCCAACATATATTATATTTCCAAGCGCATCCTTATGCATATATACACCGGGAGCATCAGGAAGCTTTTTTAAATTTTCTTTTATATCAAACATCCACCTAAACTCCCTATACGAATTCAAACTTTAAATCTCTTAATAAGGCCAGTTTCTTCTTCTCTTCTCTTCTCTTTCCTTAGCTAATCTCAACTCTTCTCTTCTTCTTTTTTCCTCTTTTTCTTTTGCTATTCTTATGAGTTTTTTCTTTCTTTTTCTCTTAATTACTATTACAAAAATCAAAAGAAGAATTATCAAAGTGCTTCCTATAGCCATCATATAATCAGAAATTCCTATTTTGCTCCAAGGTCCGCCCGTAACGATGTTCTCCTTGGTTACAATAGATACGCTCCCTGTTATATCCCCAGCTTCCATAGCATCCAGCCTACCTACTACCACACCTTTTTCAACAGGTGCTATCAAGTCTTTATCTATAGTAATCTTTCTCTTTACTATATCATCGTCCGCCTCTTTAGGCAGTGTCACATAAAGGTCTCCTGCAGCCACTACTTTACAGTAACTCTTTCTGCCACCCTTCACCTTTATCTTATCTACAACTTCCCCTTTTTCTAAAACCCTGTATGTTCTATATTTATTCAAAGAGTACTTTAAAATTTTATTGCTGTCTTCCAAGTTACCATCAGCTGTTGCACCACCTACGGTTATAGCAGTAAAGTAGCTATCACCCTTCTGTCCTATACTTAAACTATAAATATCCTCTTCAGTTCCCTGTGCTAGAACCTTATAACTTACATCGCTTTTTTTACTAATTTTTTTTAAGCTCAACTCTTTTCTAACATCATCGGAACCTAAGACTTTTGACATTAGCTGAGAAGCCTCTCTTATTGTGGTCAGATCACCACTTCCATTGCCTTCTAAAGTTCCTATTTTAGTATTTTCTAACCCTAAATTTGTAATAACCTCATTAGCCTTGGTTATAGCGTCAGTCTCATCTCCTAGCTTCTCTTTTATAAATTCTCTGATATTTTCTATATCATTTTCATCTATGAGTTTGCCTATTTCTGCTTCCTCACCCTCTAAATAACCGCCTTCATACAAAGCTGCCAATGTTAAAATACCATTTATCTGATTAGGAGCAAAGCTCGAATTTTCTTCCTTTTGAAAAATCACAGCTCCACTCTTACTGTCGGCTGCTCCATATGCTGTTCCATCTATTAGAGGAGCATCTTTAACTCCATATACAAAACTCATTGAAAAAAAAGAAACAATTGTAATCATAACAAAAGCAAGTAAAGGTAATATCTCTACACCTCTTCTAACTTTTATCTTTTTCAGTTTTTTTAAATATTTTTTTAAATCCATCTTTTATTCTCTAACAAAATATAAACCAATTTTCTTACTACAACCTACTTCTCGGCATCTTTCATATTATAGAAGGTCCAAACAGAAACTTCTGAAAGCGTAGGGTGCGGAACCATAGTCTCTCTTATAGATCTCAATCTATGCGGCTTAAGCTTTCTCTTAACCTGCATATTTCTCATTTTTCTTGAAAAAGGAGTTTCAATATCTTCATTTATAGGCGCGATTCTATGTTTTCCTAGATTCATATGAAGTAAATACGGTTGGATTAACGTTGATGCCATAGGACCTATTACGTGCATTCCTAGAATATCTCCACTTTCCTTATCAACAATCATCTTAGCAAAAGCGTCTAGATCATCTTCCATGTCAAAGCCCATGGCATATCCCTTAGCAGTCATAGCATATCTATTTAACCCTATCTCTAAGGTATAACCTTTTTCTCTAGCTTCCTTTTCTGTCATGCCAACATGAGCAACTTCTGGATAGCAAAATGTAACTGCTGGTACTAAATCATATCTTGCCCATCTAATATCATCTATGCTCTCTGATATGAATAAATTGTGAGCAACAATATCGGCTTCATAATTTGCTTTATGCCTAAATTGTTGTTTTCCATTTATATCTCCTATTGCCCAAACACCTTCTACAGAAGTTTCTAAGAACTCATTTGTTCTAATCCATCCTCTGTCGTCCGTTTGAATATTGGTATTTTCCAGATGCAGAGAGTCGCTATTAGGAACTATGCCCGAAGCTAAAAGTATCTCGTCACCTCTAACTTCCATCTGCTCGCCAGTCGTCTTATCCTCTATCGTTAAAATTTTCTTGCCATTTTCAGCTTTTAAAGAAACTGCAACTTTATTTAGAAGAACATTAACGCCAATTTCTTCCATATAACCTTTCACTAGTGGAGAGATATCCTCATCTTCCTTAGGCAAAAGTCTAACATTTCTCTGAACAAGTGTAACTTTAGTACCAAGACTTGCAAACGTACTTGCAAATTCTGTTCCTATAGCGCCACCTCCCATAACAATTAACTCTTCATACGGCTTATCTGGGTATTTATCTCCAAAGAAACTTTCACTCGTTATATATCCGGTCTCCTTTAGCCCTGGAAACTCTACTACATTAGTTCTTCCACCAACATTGATGAAAATTTTATCAGCAGTCATCTCTATCTTATCTATAGAGCCATCTTCTCTTCTGATATCTACAGCAACTACTTTATCTGATAAGAAGTATCCAGTGCCCTCATATACATCAACATTCTCTTCAGCCAGATAAAATTCTCTAAGCTCTATACTTTCATCAATTTTATTCCAAACTCTCTTGGATAAAGTTTCCCAATCAACTCTAACATTATCAGCTAAAACACCTATTTTAGAGCCTTCTTTAGCTCTTCTTAATTCTTCAGCTGCAGTTACCATAACTTTAGTAGGAATACACCCTCTTGTAAGACAAGTACCTCCAAATTTTCCTTTTTCAATCTGGGCACACTTTAAGCCTTTTTTAGTAGCTTCCTCAATTATTGTATTACCTGCACCTGTACCTATAACTATAACATCATATTTTTTCATTTTCATTACCTCCGAAAAAAGAGCACCATCTACTAAGATTGTACCCTTTTAAATCCGTTTCTATTCTCTAATATTATTTTGACGTTATATATTCTTACTTTATTCACAATAGACTGATATTTCTATTTTTAATCTATCTATTTAAAAACTTATCTATCAGCTCTTTTCCACTCTCAACGAATGCTCCTCTAGAACAAGTTTTTTCAGAAAAGTTTGAAATTTCAGCGTTATCAACATCTACATTTTCTTCTATTGTCTTTTGATATATTACAAAGGGTACAGGTTCATCACCATGGTTGCCATCTGAAGAAAAAGTAAAATGATCAGGAGCTACAAGAATAGAAAATTCGTCAAATTCCTTTTCCATAAACTCTACAAGAGGAGCTAAAATTTCTCTATCTATAAACTCTATGCTTTTAACTTTTCCATTTGCATCTCTTCTGTGAGAGCAATCGTCCGGAGCTTCTATATGAAGAAAAACAAAATCTTTCCCCTCCATAAAAGCATCTTTGACAGCTCTAACTTTTGCATCATAGTCAGTATCGATAGTTCCTGTAGCTGTTGGAATATCAGCAACATCCATATTCGCCCATCTTCCTATGCCTTTTACTATATTTACTCCGCTCACAAGAGCTGAAGAAAGGCCTCTTCTTAAGTTAAAGTCCTCATCCTTCATGGCCGTTCCTTGCCCCCAAAACCATACTGCATCTATTGGCTGAAGCCCTCTGCTCTCCCTTACTAAATTTACAGAACTTTTCTCAAATACAGCTATTGATATCTGAATAATTTTCTCAAGCATAGTCACTTTTTTAATATCGTCACTGTTTTTAGAAGGAAGGTAATCTCTTATTGGTTCTCCTAAAAAAGTATGGGCAGACTGTAAGTTTAATGTTGAAAAATCTCCTTCTGCAACCATTATATTTTTAAAACCACTTCCACTATATAGATTTATTTCTGGAAAATCTTTTTCGTTTAAAAGAGCCTCTTTAAGCTCGTCTATAAGCTGGTTTGACTCCTCATCACTTATTTTATCTACTCCATAGTTGAGCATTATGCTATCTTCATAGCTGGATTTTTTAGCAAGAGAAACAAAATTCATCCTAAATGCTGAACTTCCTTCTTTTAAGTGAATGTTAGCACCCAGAGCTTCTAACGAAGCTCTTCCAGTCAATATGTGCTGCGGATTGTAACCAAGCAAAGAAAGGTTACCTACATCAGAACCAGATACCATGTTTTCCGGTATAGTCCTTACCATCCCTACTAAGCCTTTACTCGCCAGCATATCCAGTACAGGTGTGCTAGCCTTCTCAAAAGGAGTCTTTCCCTCCAAAGAAGCAACAGGCTTATCGGCGGCTCCATCCGGCACTACCACAAGCCATTTCATATATTTCCTCTTTCACTTACTAAGTTTAAAGATTATCCTCTTCAAACTTCTTCATAAATGCAATGAGAGTATCAACACCTTCTTCTGGCATTGCGTTGTAAATAGATGCTCTCATGCCCCCTATACTTCTATGTCCACCTAAATTCACAAGGCCTTGCGCCTTAGCTTCTGAAACAAATTTCTTATCCATAGCTTCATCTCCAGTTATAAAAACTACGTTCATAAGAGATCTGTCTTCAACTACAACTGGACACTCGTAGAGTCTGCTCTCATCGATGAATGTGTAAAGCTTATCTGCTTTTCTTACATTAATTTCATTCATAGCCTTAAGTCCACCTCTTTCAACAAGAAGTTTGAAAACTTCACCAGCTACATATATAGCAAAACAAGGCGGGGTGTTGTATGAAGAGTCGTTATCCGCATGGATTTTATAATCTAAGTACACCGGAACATCATCAGGTGCGTGGCCGATTAAGTCTTCTCTTATAATCACTAGAGTTACACCCGCTGGTCCTACATTCTTCTGAGCGCCTGCATAAATTACTCCATATTTTGTAACATCAACTTCTTCTGAAAGAATGCAAGAAGACATATCCGCTACTACAGGAATGTCACCAAAGTCTGCATCGTAGTTGTAGTGAGTTCCATAAATAGTATTGTTATACGTAATGTGAACATAGTCACAGTCTTGTCTTATTTCTGATTTGTCAACTCTTGGAATATATGTAAAGTTATCCTCCTCAGAACTTGCAACAACCCTTACATCTCCATATTTAGCTGCCTCTTTAGCAGCTTTCTTCCCCCAAGAGCCAGCCACAATATAGTCTGCTTTCTTTGAATTTCTCATCAAATTTAAAGGAATCATTGAAAATTGCAAAGTAGCTCCACCCTGCAAGAACAATACCTTGTAATTATCAGGAATATTCATAAGTTTCCTTAGATTTTTTTCAGCATCTTCAATTATTTTAATAAACTCTGCCGAACGATGAGACATCTCCATAACTGACTGCCCACTGCCATTGTAGTTTAATAAGTTTGCTTGTACTTTTTCTATAACTTCAACAGGTAACATTGATGGACCTGCTGAAAAATTAAATACTCTTTTTTCCATGTCTAATTCCTCCTAAGATATCTCTTTATTATATCACTTTACTTGTTTTGGGTAAAGTGATATAATCGTTAGAATAGGCTTTAAAAGCTTTAAAATACTTAATTTATTGGAGGCTAACTATGTATAAAATTGCTACATTAAACAAGATTTCTTCTATAGGTCTAAGAAGACTTACAGATAAATATACTATAACTGACGATATTCAGGAGGCTACAGGCATCATGGTAAGAAGCCAAGCTATGCACGATATGGAATTCCCTGAAGAGCTTTTAGCTATAGCTAGAGCAGGTGCAGGTGTTAACAATATTCCTCTTGATAAGTGTGCTGAGAAGGGGATTGTTGTTTTCAATACTCCTGGTGCCAATGCAAATGCTGTTAAAGAACTTGTAATAGCAGGACTTATCCTTGGAGCTAGAAACATATCAGAGGGTATCAGCTGGGCTAACGGTCTTACTACAGATGTTGCAAAATCTGTGGAAAAGGGCAAAAGCCAATTTGCAGGAACTGAAATAAAAGGTAAAACTCTAGGTGTTGTAGGCCTTGGTGCAATCGGTGTTTTAGTAGCTAATGCTGCTCAGAGCCTAGGAATGAAAGTTATAGGATACGATCCATTCATAACTTTAAAAGCAGCGCACAACCTTTCAAACACTGTACCAGTATCTCAAGATTTATCAGATATGATAAGCCAATGTGATTTCATAACTCTTCATATTCCTGCTACAGAAAATACTACAGGAATGATAGATTCAAGAAGATTTGGAGAAATGAAGCCAGGAACTGTGCTTCTTAACTTCTCAAGAGATAAGCTTGTAAATGAAAAGGCTCTTCTATTCGCTTTGGAAGAAGGAATATTATCAAAATATGTAACTGATTTTCCTACAGAAGCACTGATGGGTAAAGAAAATATAATTCTTTTACCTCATATAGGAGCATCTACAAAGGAAGCTGAAGACAATTGTGCTGTTATGGCAGCTGATCAGCTTATGGAGTATATAGAAAAAGGAAATATCGTGAACTCAGTCAACTTCCCTGCATGCTCTTTAGGTGAACTAAACCCTGAAGCATACGAAAGAATATGCATATTAAATAAAAACGTTCCTTCTATGCTTGGGAAGATAACAGGTATATTGTCAGATTTAAATGTAAATATCAGAGATCTTACAAATAAATCCAAAGGCGATTACGCTGTAACTCTTATAGATGTTGACTCCGCTGTAACACAAGAAGAGCTTGATAAAGCACTTGATATTGACGGCATAATAAGTATAAGAGTTATAAAAATAAAATAGAAAAAGCCCTGCAAATTATGATACATATTCATAATCTGCAGGACATTTTTTATTGTACATAAACTTAAAGCACAAATCTCAAAAAAACAAACACACGGCAAAAGCCGTGCGTTTGAGATAGTATTTATTTTGTGTAATTATCGAAATATCCTTGAATGAATATTATAGGTGTACCCTTGTCACCAGAGCCTGATGTTAAGTCACATAAAGAACCTATAAGATCTGTAAGCCTTCTTGGAGTTGTTCCTTGAGAAACCATATTAGCAACAAGACTTTCTTTCTTCTCATCCTTTTCCCTTATATAGTTAGAAATTGCAGCCTTAAGCTCATCTCCACTTAGCTGAGCAAAATCATTATCTGCAAGATATTTAAGTTTTACTTCATTTGGTGTTCCCTCTAGTCCCATAGTATATCCTGGAGACACTACTGGGTCAGCAAGTTCCCAAATCTTTCCTACAGGATCTTTAAATGCACCATCTCCGTACACCATAACTTCAACAGTTTTTCCTGTTGCAGCTTTGATATTTTCCTGAACTTTGTACACAAACTCTGTACAGTCATTAGGAAATAGTTTTATTGTATTTTCAGTAGCCTTATTAGAACCTAAAAGACCATATTTCGTATTAAATCCACTTCCATCTACACTTTCGCAAAGAATATCGTCCATACCAACAACTCTTTCTGCTCCAGCTTCCTTTAGAAGTCTCTTAGTTCTCTCTCTTGTGTGGATATCACACTGAAGAACATTTTTAGTGTAACCAACGATAGCCTTAGGACTGTTAGCAAATATAATCTCTGCTTCAGCACCCTCTTCTTCGATGATACTCTTATAATAAGCTACATAGTCTACACCTGTGAACGTATGGCTTGATTTTCCAAAGTGACCTTCAAACTCTGCTTCGCTTAGTACATCGCTATAAGGATTAACATTTGCTTTATCTAAAAGATCCCAATCAAGAAGGTGGTTTCCAACTTCATCGCTCGGATAGCTAAGCATTAAATAAACTTTCTTAGCTCCTCTAGCTATACCTCTAAGGCAAATCGCAAATCTGTTTCTACTCAGAATAGGGAAGATAACACCTACGTCTTCTCCACCAAGCTTACTTTTAACATCTGCAGCTATCTGGTCTATAGTAGCGTAGTTACCCTGAACTCTAGCCACGATGGATTCTGTTATAGAAACTATATCTCTATCGCCAATTGAATACTCTCCAGCTTTCTCAGCTTCAAGAATAACATCTGTTACGATTTGTTCTAAATTATCTCCTTCTCTTATGATAGGAGCTCTCATTCCTCTACAAACTGTTCCAACTCTTCTTTCCATACTATCTCTCCTTTATTTTTAAGTATCTTTAAGTACTCTTTAAAGTTATCACATTAGCTATTATATCAGTATTATAGCTTTTTGCAATATAAAATTCATTTATATAGATTTTAACTATAGAGATTGTCGTTGGAAATAGATTTGCTACTTTCTGTGTACATCTTTGTAAATTCTTTAATATTGTTGTTAAGAATATTCTTGACTTCTTCTCCATCTGGAAATCCAAAATTAAGCAACATATTTTTTTCTAGTGATACCAAGCAACGAGTCGCAGGTTCATCTTCTCTAAAGTAGCCTAAAGCTACACTATAATCTTCTTCAACTATAACTCTTTCAAGAATATACATATTTCCATCATCTGCTAAAATACTTTTATATGTTTCCTCTGACACTGCCAAGTTCATTCTTTCTATAAAATCTAATCTAAGCTTTGAAAATACCCCTATGCTCATAAAGAAGGTGTAAACAAGTTCTCTTTCGCCATCATCTATTACTACAACAGTTTCTCCACTTTCAGTCTTTCTTATATCTTCACCTAAGATAAATGCTATCGATTCTATACCCTGATCATCGATATCGACACTCTCGCTAACTTTAACTCGTCTAAACTCTTTGGAGCTTAGCTCTTCTTTTCTAAATTCTAACTTTTCTCTAAAAATTCTATCTTCCTCTTCATCTTCCATATGAAGGAGAAGTTCTCCCGGTTTCGATATCCCTCTTTTTAGATCATCGATTAAAGCTCTAACTAAATAGATGTCTTCTTTTCTCTTTGACACAACATTCATAGCTCTCTCAAAAGCGGCTTTACCTTTTCCAGTTAGCGCCAAAACTGCAGTATAATACCAGTTCATGAAAAATGCTTCATCTACCTTAGTTCCCATTTCAAACATATCATAAGCGTCAGAAATAAATCCTCTTCTTAGAAAAACTTGTCCAAATGTATAGAACCATTTTCCAAGCCCTTTCTTCTCAGCATCCTCGATGCTATGCCCTGTTATTACTAAAAGAAGCTCCATAGCTCTAAAACTATCTTCCTTAAGGATATACTGCCCTGCTTCTGAAATGAGTTCGGCATCTCCAAAGATTTCATCTCCACTAAAAATATCTTTATCGATAAGCTTCTGCATTTCATCCATTATATAGCAGTATATTTCCACATATTCTATATCTTCTCCTGACTGCAGGCCTTCTAACATAAAGTCAACCGTCTGTCTTAGTTCATCAGACATCTTTCCTTGAGCCCTTCTCGGCATTATAACTTCTCTAGTGTATTCAGCCTTTTCTTCTAGCCAGCTTTTCATATTATCATAATAGTCTTCATCAAAATCTATGAACAAGTACTCTTCAGTTTGCGCTTCCTCAACATTTTTGCCCTCCTTCACATATCTTGCTTTAGTATAGGTATCAACATGCTGAGTATAGGCTTCTTCCATATATCTCTTAGTCATGATTTTTCCAGATTCATCAAAAATATCATAAGGAAGCTGACAATCAAATCGATCTCTTATGTACTCCCTTATAGGATAAGAAAACCCTTCTCTTAGGGAGTTCTCAAATTCTTGCCTTATATCCTCGTCTAAATCATCTCTTAAAAAACCCATTTCTACCATTGCTCTGACATATATAGCAATATGAGTTAAGCCATTAATTTCCGGAGCATTTAGGCCTTTAGCTCCAATTTTATATATATGAATGTTTCCATCATAAGAAAATTCCTCTTCTTCATAAGTCTGATTTTCTATAGATTCTATAGCCTTTTGCACTAGAGCTTTCTCAGGACAAATTTCATCTCTTACAAATATTCCTCCATCATCTCTTCTAAAAGCACTTCCTTCTGGGCTATCTAAAATAAACTGCACTTCCTCATCGTAATTCAGAAGATGCTGTATATCATAAATATCAAAGTACTTAAAGTCAGAAAGTTCCTCTTCACTTTCAAGACCACTTAAAAATATCCATCCCGAATCCTCTGAACCTTTTAGCTCATCTCTAAAGCATACGCCAACCTTATTACCTTCAACCATGATTTTATCAGAAACTAGGCATAGCTTATATGCAATATCATCAGATATTATCTCTCTTTGTTCTGTCGGCTTTATTTTAAGAGGCTTAACAGCTCCTTGGCACGAGTTTAATCTTTGCAGATCAATATGCTCAACATTTCTGATATGTGCAATTCTCTCAAAAAGACTCATGACTCCATGGTTATTTTTAAATGTTATCTCTTCAGGATATAGAGGTTCAACATGTAGCAAAGACGCATAGCAAGTATCCAGCGCTACCTTGTAGTCCTGTCTACCTGGAAATAAAATAATCCCGTTGAAGTTGTTTACTAATCTATCATTACTGCCTATGCACTCGTTTACTGTACCGGGAAACATCTCCTTTCCTTCCTTAGTCATAGCATATGTCATATTTATCCAATCTAAAATAAAAGCTGATTCGTCTGTTCTTTCCTCTACATCCCAACCTTCCTTCATTGGAAAAACTAGCTCTGGCACCGAACCATCACTCATAATCTGATAACCTAACCCAATAGTTATAACATATTTGCACTTTTCATTTGGAGAGTCAACAAAAAGCACATCTATTGTTTTCTCCTCGTCAAATGTATTGGTGCTATAAGCCTCACTTATAGCACCATATAACTCTTCTATTTTATTAACGAGAATTTCTCTATCTTTATCTGAATACGAAAACATAAATCCTCCTATAAGTACTATTTCTTTTCAATATTATGTTTCTTCATATGTTAAATTGTACCATATTAGAAAAGTTTTCCAAATAAAAAGGTGCCAGTTTATAACCTGACACCTTTTTAAGCTCTTTCATTTAAAAATACAAACCCTTTATTGATATTATTTTATATCGACGTTCTTATCTTTCTACTACTAAAGAAGTACCCATTCCGCCACCGATACATAGAGTAGCAAGACCCTTCTTAGCACCTCTTTTTTCCATTTCGTGTAGTAAGCTTACTAGGATTCTACATCCAGATGCTCCGATTGGGTGACCTATAGCGATAGCGCCACCGTTTACGTTTACGATAGATGGATCGAATCCAAGATCTCTACATACAGCTAAAGACTGTGCAGCGAAAGCTTCGTTAGCTTCGATTAGGTCAAGATCCTTAACTTCTAGACCAGCTTTCTTTAAAGCTTTCTGAGAAGCTGGAACTGGACCGATACCCATGATGTTAGGGTCAACACCAGCAGATGCATAACCTGTGATTGTAGCCATTGGCTTTAGACCTAATTCATCAGCTTTTTCTTTTGACATTACTACGATTGCAGCACCAGCATCATTGATACCTGAAGCGTTAGCAGCTGTTACCATACCATCCTTTTTGAACGCTGGCTTTAGCTTAGCTAGACCTTCTGCAGTTGTTCCAAATTTAGGGAACTCATCTGTATCAAATACAACTGGATCTCCCTTTCTCTGTGGGATTTCAACTGGAACGATTTCGTCCTTGAATCTTCCTGATTTAACTGCTGCTTCTGCTTTGTTCTGAGAATCTGCAGCGAACTGGTCTAGTTCTTCTCTTGTTAGACCCCACTGATCACAGATATTTTCAGCTGTAATACCCATGTGGATTCCCTGGAATGCATCTGTTAGACCATCGTTGATCATCATATCTAATTCCTGATAGTGACCCATTCTAGCGCCCCATCTGCTCTTCATATTAGCATAACCAGACATAGACATGTTTTCTGCACCACCTGCTACGATGATATCTGCATCTCCAGCCTTGATGATCTGTGCTGCTAGCTCTACAGCTCTTAGACCTGATCCACAAACTTTGTTAATTGTCATAGCTGGAACTTCAATTGGAAGACCTGCATCGATAACCATCTGTCTAGCTACGTTCTGTCCTAGTCCACCCTGAAGTACACAACCCATAATTACTTCATCAACATCTTTACCTTCAACACCTGCTTTTTCTAGAGCTGCTTTGATAGCTATAGCTCCTAAAGTTCTTGTTGGAACGCTCTTTAGGCTACCACCAAAGTTACCAATAGGTGTTCTTACCGCACTTACAATTACTGCTTCTCTCATTGTTTTATTCCTCCTAAATACTTAATTAAATCTCTTACATATCTGAATTAGAAATCAATTTATATACATATAATAACACCCCAAAAACCTTTTTTCAATAGTTTTTGTTAAAAAATTAACAGTACTTTTAAAATAAAAGACTTTCCTCTCGGAAAGCCTTATTTTATATCGTCAACACTATTTGTTTTAATCATCTATTGTTATTATATATTTATCTAAAAGCTTAATAGGTTTGTAACTCAACTTAGCTTTTCTTAAACCAGGAAGTCCCATGTCTTCCTCACGATTCACTCTTGTTATATGCTCTGGAAGATGCTTGCAAAATTCTGTGTTGATCGCCTGATATATGCCTCTATAGTCTGTGTTCCCCTTTTCAATATGAACAACAGCCATATCATCTGTCATTAGACTTCCAACACTTAACGCTTCAATCTTTCCATCGATGTAAATAACACCACCTTGATATCCACCATCTTCTATGTTTTCAAAAACATTTCTCATAGCTCTCTCTTCCATCATAAGAAGCTCCATCTCATGAGGTGGTATATCTTTCTTGGCATTAAACTCCTTTATAAATCTCATAGCATCATCTGCCATACAGCTTGTCATATGCTTATATTCATAAGTATAGTTGTTGTTAAAGTAATTCAAATGATTTTTCTTGCTATGAAGACTTCTCCCTCTCAGATGAATAAGCGCATCTTTCTCATAGATATAGTCATAATTTGCTCTGTCATCCTCAATTACAAGTTTACTACCGAAGGCTTTCTGAAGCTCTTTTACTACAACTTCTGGAATAAGCCTCATTATAAATGGTTGACCCGCTTCTTCAAATTTCTCCTTGGCAAGAAGTACGGTCTCTTTGAGCTTTTCTGTATCGTAATATCCAGTAGCTGTCATAGGAGCTTCCATAAAAGGTAATATTATATCCTCTTGAAGCTCAAGGTGGCTAGTTCCACAGACACATACGTATTCTCCTAATTTCTCCCAGCTAAACATATTGATATCTCTCCACATATATAGAGACGAAAATGTTAGGCCAGATGTTTCGTAGTTAAATCCTCTAAGATACTTTTCAAGCTCTTTTCTATTATCAATTGTTATTTTATTATCAAATATATACATTACTTGATATTCACTTCCTTTTCAGTGGTCTAAGACCATTTTCTTATTTTACTATCTTTGAAATCTGCTTAAACTCTTCTCCGCCAGCTTTTTCAAGCACTTCAAAAAGAACAGATTCGTAACTAGCTATTTTTACCCCTTCTGCCATCATTCTTTCTAGTGCATATTTCTTATCGTTTTTATTTCTTGATGAAACACAATCATGAAGAACATATACTTCGTAACCTTCTTCCATTAGATCAAATGCTGTCTGTAAAACACAGATATGAGTCTCCATACCTGTAAGTATAACTTTTTTACGTCCTGTAGCCTTTAGCCTTTCCATAAATTCTGGAGTTTTTGCACAACTAAAGTAAGTCTTTTCAACATGTTCAAACTCACCTATAGCCTCTTTAACCTGACTGTTTGTCTCTCCAAGACCTTTTGTGTACTGCTGAGTTACTATAACAGGAATATCTAAAACTTTCATCCCTTTAAAAAATCTTACAAGTTTATCAAGTAAAGCTTCTCCTTTGTATATAGCTCCTAGCATTGAATCCTGAATATCCAAGCTAACTGCTACAAAATCGTTTTTATTAAATAGTTTGTTTGTCATAATAATCACCTAGTTCCTTTAGTTTTCTCTCATCTGTAGTGTCAAAATTTAGAGGTGTTACAGATATAAATCCATTGTCTACAGCCTCTACATCTGTTGAAATCAAAGATTCATCGTCTAAATACTGTTTAACGATTTCACCTCCGTAGACAACTTCTACCTTGTTGTCTCCTAGCTCTTTTTTATCGAACCACTCTCCATACTTTCTTATGCCCAGCTTAACTGTTTTAAAACCTTTTATTTCCTTAGTATCTATATCCGGAAAATTAACATTTAACATATATGTAGGATTTTTTATATCCTTTTCCTCAAGAGAAAGTATGATTTCTTTACCTTTTTTAGCCGCAAATTTAAAGTCGCCACCTTTGTGGTTATCAAGTGAAAGCGCAACGGCCATAACTCCTGACATAAGAGCCTCTCTCGCTGCACCAACCGTTCCGCTATAGAGCACATCACTGCCTACATTACCACCGTAGTTTATACCCGATACGACTAAATCTATATTTATATCTCTGCTTTCAAAAAGCTGCAAACCCATTTTCACACAGTCCGCAGGGCTACCAGTCATAGAGTAAGATTCCTTTGCAAAAGGTATGTAATAGGGTTCAAGAATCATCTTTTCATTCATAGTTATGCTTTGTCCTGCTCCACTTTGCTGACTTTTAGGTGCAACAACAAATACATTGCCTATAGAAGAAAGTTCTTCTGTTAAAATAGCTACAGCTTCCGTAAATACTCCATCGTCATTAGCTATAAGTATATTCATATTATTTTACCTAATACCTCTCCTATTCTTTCATTGATAACAAGACTTGCTCTAGAATCATAAGGAGTGCTATCTCTATTTATAAGAATTAGATTTTTCCCTCTGAAGTACTCAATCAATCCCGCTGCAGGATATACGGCAAGAGAAGTTCCTCCAATAATTAAGGTATCAGCCTCCATTATACTTTGAATAGCACCTCTAACTGTATCATCATCGAGAGATTCTTCAAATAGTACAACATCCGGCTTTACAATGCCACCACAAGCATCACAAACTGGAACATTATCCTTACAATTTTCTTCATCGATAACATAGTTCAAGTCAAAGAACTTTCCACACTTCATACAATTGTTTCTGTGAACAGAGCCGTGAAGTTCATAAACTTTTTCTGAGCCTGCCTCCTGATGAAGATTATCGATATTTTGAGTTATAACAGCCTTTAATTTACCTTTCTTCTCCAGCTCTGATAAAGCCATGTGCGCCTTATTAGGTTTAGCATCTAAGTAAATCAGATTTTCCTTATAATAAGAATAAAAAATATCCGTATTCTTCATAAAGAAAGTGTGAGAAAGCATATATTCTGGACTATAATTATATTTTGATTTAGCCTTATAGAGACCTTCTTCTGATCTGAAGTCTGGAATATTGCTCTCTGTGGAAACACCTGCTCCTCCAAAGAATACGATATTGTTACTTTCATCTATTATTCTTTTTAATTCTTTTATCTTGTCTTCAATACTCATATTTTACCTCACTATTTCCATTATATCATAATTTTAGTATAAACGAGAAAATGAAAACACCAAAAAAGCCTGACAAAAGCCAGGCTAATTTGATAGTAACTGTTAGGTTAAATTGCTTCATGATATGCAAAAAGTTTCTTTGCATTTGTTTTACATAAGGCTACAGCTAGTATCATCGCTAATATCATACCTACTGCAAACTGAACAATATTCATAGGAATAGCACTAAGTGGCACTATAAAATTACCTAGCATAAATCCTTCTGCTAAATAATATCCCAATATCATAACGCTTCCGCCTATAACCATGCCAAATAGCTCTACAACTCTAAGGGTAGTTTCAGAAACGCCTTTTCTTATAGCTTTTTCTATAAATATTCCCATAGCAACTGCCATTAAATACTTAACAACTAAGGTAATTGGAGCGTACTGTGCATATCCAAGAAGCAAGTCTGCCAAGGCTGATCCAAAGCCACTAGCTACTGCTCCCCACTTCCATCCAAGAAGAAGAACTCCGAAAAATATCATACTGTCTCCTAAGTGAATATATCCTCCTGTCGCTGGTACAGGCACACTTATAGACATTGTCGCCACACATATCATAGCCATCATCAAAGCCACAAGAACTAATCTTAAACCTTCACTCTTTCTCTCCATTTTGTAACCCCCTTTATTTCTATTGTCATTATATCTCAAAAATGATATTATCAAAATATACAAATATTTAAAATTTAACCATTACAGTTATAGAAAGGCATATTCTATGATTACATCTATTCCTATTATTTTGGAAGAAAATTCCTCAATTCCTTTATATATGCAGATATATGAGCAAATTAAAAACTTTATTCTCTCTCAAGGCATAAAAAAAGATGATAAACTCCCATCATTGAGAAGTATGTCATCTCGCCTGAAAGTAAGTGTTACAACTGTTGATTTAGCTTATTCACAACTTTTAGTAGAGGGTTATATAAGAAGCAAAAAGAATAGTGGATATTTTGTAGACTTTACTCCTCCAAAAGATTCAACAAGTACACTTTTTTATGAAAATCAAAATACAGATATAAACACTTTTCATCAAAATGCTTTAGATGACTATCTTTTAAGCTCATACAGTCACGAAAACTACGATACCACATCATTTGATTTTTCAAAGTGGAAAAAGTGTGTAAATAAAGTTTTAACACATTATCCCCATCTTCTATTAACTGAGTCTCATCCTCAAGGAGAAGAAATTTTAAGAAGAGAAATATCAAAATACATTTACTCTTCAAGGGGAGTTAGTTCTCTACCTGAGCAGATATTTATATCAGCCGGAACCCAGCAAACTACTTTTCATATATCTAATATGTTAAAGTCTATGGGGATACTCAATGTTTCTTTAGAAAGCCCTGGGTATGCACCAGTAGCTAAGGTATTTTCCGATTACGGATTTTATGTAAAAGAAGTTCCTGTATCTGAGCTTGGCGTAGACATCGAAGCATTACCACAAAATATAAACAGCGCTTTATACGTAAGTCCATCAAATCAATTTCCAACAGGTAGCGTGATGCCCATAGGAGAAAGACACAAACTGCTTAATTGGGCTTATGAAAACAACAGCTACATCATAGAAGATGACTATGATAGCGAACTTCGTTATTTCGGAAGACCGATACCTCCTCTACAAAGCTTGGATACAGAAGAAAGAGTAATATATCTTGGCTCTTTTTCTTCTACTTTATTTCCAGCTATAAAAATAAGTTATATGGTCGTTCCAAAGTCACTGCTTTCTTATATGGAAAATCTATCTAAAGGATATACGCAGACTTGCTCAAAAACAGAACAGTTAGCCCTTTCTTTCTTTATGGAAGATGGGAAATATATGCAAGCTATTAAAAAAATGAGGAGAAGCTACTCTCAGAAAATAGATGCAATACTGAACTTTTTAGAACAAAATATAAAAAACGATGAAATCCAGGTTAAAAATACTTACTCAGGTATTACCTTGTCTATGATTGTTTCATCTACCAAAAGTCAAGAACAATTATCTGAAGAAGCAAAGTCATTAGGGCTCAACATAGTTCCTTCTCCAGAAGTAAATAAAAATCCTTCTTTAAAAAATATGATTTTTTACTACAATACTTTACCTATTGAAAAGCTCAGAAGTTTAATGAGCGCTCTTATGAGAGTCTGGTTTAAATAAAATAAAAGCACTAAACATAACAAACATGTCTAGTGCTTTTTTAATTTACAAATTATCTAGCATCATTTACGCTCACAAGTACTCTTACCTGTCTTTCAGAATGTTCTTCTAAATTTTTACTTCGTATTTTAGCCGAAAAAACATCAGAGTGTCCATAGTATAATAGCATGCTCAATAGGGAGTTCTTATCTCTTGGTACATAACCAATCTTGTACTCACCGTAATATATAGCAATCGCTTGAGGATCATAAGGATTATCCGGTTCACAAACTAACTCTACCTTATCTCCTATAGAAAGCTCCTCTATTACTTCTAAACCATCCCAATATGTAAACCCTGCCACATAAAAATCCATATAGAATTTACTTGGCTCATAAGGCTTATATTCAGCTGACACTTTTCTTACCTTCTGTAATCCCATTGTATTCCTCCTTTCTTATAATTACAAAATTATTATATCACTTTTATTAAATTAGTCAAATATAGTGAAATATACGAAAAAAAATGGCACAATCTCTTTTGACTGCACCATTATTTCATATAAATTTAAGTTGTATTTCATCTAATATTGTAAAGTATTAGCTACACTTACTCCATCCACAACCTCTGCAAATGTTACATCCTTCTTCAAAAGATATTGGATCTCCACATTCTGGACAATGAACTTTACCATCAGTTTCTGGCTTTACAGCCTGCGGCTTAGGTACATTCTTCATAGGATCAATACCAACACTCTTCTTAAGCTCTAGCTCATCTTGAATTTCTTTATACATATCCATTAGAGCATTACCTACTGCCATCGGACAACAAGCACCTTTACTTGTATCTTTCTTAGTAACTCTTCTAGTTGTATAAGAAGGACAAGAACCTGTTGAGTTTAACTGATCAACAATAGTCTCCATATCTATACCACCTCTTGCAGAAATTGAAATCATTCTAGATAGACCGACCATGAAGTTGTTACATCCACCTGTAGAGCCTTTGCTCAAGTAAGTTTCAAGAAGAGCTCCATTATGAGGATCAAATAAAGCGATACAGTGAAGACTTCCACAACCTGTCATAAGCTTTCTCTTCTTACCAATTACATCGTCACTTACAAGAAGGATTTCTCCTCTTGCTAGACCTTCTCCCGCTGTAGGAGTTTCGTGCTCTGGCTTCTTATCATCTATAGCTAAAATACCTGTTCTTGCACAACCATCTCTGTATATAGTTATACCTTTCAAGCCTTTTTCATGTGCATACAAGTACAATTTCTCTGTTTCCTCTACTGTAAAGCTATTTGGCACATTTACAGTTGAACTTATTGATGCATCGATATGATTTTGCCATACACTCTGCATTTCTATTCTCTGTTTGTATCCAAGAGTCATAGCTGTTACAAAGAACTCTGGAAGCTCTGCATCCATAGGAAGCCCAAATTTATCCATGTAATCCTGTACTATCTTTGTATAAACTTTGTAATAAACATCCTCTCCGTGAAGAGATTCTGTCTTTCTTTCATAATAAGTTGCAAAGATTGGCTCTATACCACCAGAAATTCCTAGCATAGTTGATATCGTTCCCGTAGGAGCAATAGTTAGAAGCTGAGAGTTTCTAAGACCGAAGCTTCTCACAAGCTCTTTAGTCTGCTCTGTTGTGTTAGCAAGGAAGAAAGGCGTACTCATAACCTCATCCTTTGCAAAACCTGGATATGATCCTTCTTCTTTTGCAAGTTTAGCTGAAGCTGCAATAGCTGAATCTGCCATTGCAAAACCGATTTTATCACAAAGCTCTAAAGCCTCTTCTTCACCATAAGTAACACCTAGCTTAACCATTGTATCTGCTAGGCCCATTATACCTAGACCAATCTGTCTCCATCTCTCAACACTCTTTTGTTGTTCTTCAAGAGGATGTAAAGGAAGACCTTCATCTAAAACTTCATTAAGAGCTTTAACGGATGCTTCTACACAGCCTCTAAAACCATCAAAGTCAAAACTAGCATTTGGACCAAAAGGATCTTCTACAAAGGCTGCTAGATTTATACTACCTAAAAGGCAGCTTCCTCCAGCTGGTAGAGGTTCTTCTGCACAAGGATTTACACCTGCAAATTTAAACTCCTCAGTATTGCTCAACAAATTCCAATTCTCAACTCTATCCCAAAATAGAGCACCTGGCTCTGCATAATCCCAATTTGTTTCTGCAATTTTTCTGAAAAGTTCTCTAGCGTTAACTAGTTTCTCTACCTTTTCGCCAGTTTCTTCTCTTAAGAACTCAAGGTTATATTCCTTATCTGCTCTTACTGCCTCCATAAAATCATCTCTAATTCTTATGGAAATATTTGCTTTTGTAACTTTCTCTAAGTCAGTCTTAAGGCCTATAAAGTCAAGTAAATCAGGATGCTTACAATCTATAGAGATCATAAGAGCTCCTCTTCTGCCGTTCTGTCCGATAAGACCAGTTACTAGAGAGTATAACTCCATAAATGAAACTGCACCACTAGTTTCCTTAGCAGCATTATTTATTCTTGCTCCCTTAGGGCTAAGATTTGATATATCAATACCACATCCTCCACCATAGCTATACGTTCTTGCAAGTTTCTTTGCACAGTCAAAAATACTTTCTATATTATCTGAAGGAGGCTCTATAACGTAACAGTTGGAGTAAGTAACCTTTCTACCGCTCTTATTAAGACCTCTATTTGATAGAATTCTTCCACCGAACAAGAACTTTTTCTCTTCAATATATTTCTGTATTTCTTCATTTCCGCCACTAACTCTATGTAGCCACTCATCAAAAGACTCGCCTTCATTCTGATATTTCTTCTGCCAAATATCAATTCCAAGCTGATTCTCTTCACCTAACCACTTTTTCTCCAACATTTTTCTTCTCCTATAATTTAATTCCTCTTTGTTGACAGAGATTTTATTTTAATATATGAATATCTCCATCTCCACCAATTCATATCTCAAATCAGTGAAATATATCATACCACAATATATCGTGGTTTTCAATCTAAAAACAAAAAAAATACACTAGTTGTTTGATATAAAAATAACTAGCATATTTATTCTTTTACAATATTAAATTTTCATTTTATCAAGCTTTTTACTTAGGTTTACTCATTTCTAGAAGATATATATGCAGTCGCTGCAAACCCTATAAACAAAAATATTGATACATACCCTTCCATACTATTTTCCCAGCCTGGATAAACAAAGAACACAGAACCTAAAACTAAACCTAAGATACTAAAGTACATTGCTTGCGGAAATAGTGCCAAAGCTTTCTTTATTCCTTGAATCCCCATCACTAGTCCAATTAACGTTCCAATCGACATAGGTATTAATATAGATAGTTTAAACTCCCCTATGCTTTCTATAACAATATTGTAGGTACCAATTAAAAGCATAACTAATGAGCCACTAATTCCAGGTATTATCATGGCTATCGCTGCTATGATTCCTGAAAGAACTATTAGAAGAAACATCTTATAATCTACCGAGCCAATATCATCTATTCCTTTATTGTGAAGTCCATCTTGATTGACAAAGCTCAAAACAGCCATAGATAGAAACATCACTATAGCTAACCCTACATTGTAAAGCTTAGGCTTCTCTCCTTGACATCCATTTCTATATATTAAGGGAATGCTTCCAACTATTAACCCTAAAAATATAAATCCTAAAGCCATAGGATAGCTCTGCCTCATAGATAATATAATCTTGCTTAATCCTATGATCCCAGCACCTACTCCTACAAGAAACAATGTCAAAAACCTCTTGTTCTCTCGCCATCCCTTTAAGGATAATGCATTTAACAGTTTATCATATATATTTAGAACTACTGCCATAGTTCCACCACTTACACCTGGAATAGCGTTTGAGACACCTACTAATATCCCAGACAAAAATACTTTTATATCTTTTCCCATTCTCACCCTTAAAACTTGTTTAAAAAATTATACAAAATTCCTTAGATAATTTTTTAACAATCCTATTGTAACTTTGTTAAAAATATGTTAATTTATTATTACTTGCTCGAGAAACTATCTAAGTTAATGAGACAAGTACCTTATCATTTTTATATCTGCTTTTGAGAGTTGACCGGAAAAGCTTTAAATTGCAAGCCGAGTAACAGCTCTCTTAAGCAACACCATTTTCAGATTTTTTTAGAAGTGTTGTTAAAAACATAACAACACTTCTTTATTTTTCATTTAATATACCAATTAAATACATATAGTTTACTTCCATTCTGATAAAATTTTATAATATATGCATAGCATAAAACTATAAGCTACTTTAGAATACCACTTTATTATAACATTGTCTATATTTAACAATAACGATTCTTGATCTGTATGACAGACTTGCTTTCTAATATAAGAGCTTCTATTTACAGCATACAATTTAATAAATACGTAGCTCATTTCGAAGCAAACTTAAAGTAATTATCCTTAGCCAACTATAGCTCACCTCCTTGTATTACCAGTCATACCAATCATACCAACCATCTTCACGCCAACCTTCTGGATAATAAAAACACATGCCTGACCACTCCTTACCAATCCACTGGTACCACAATTTCTGCAAACCCTATTTTTAATAACTCTTCTGCTTACATAAAACCTCCTTTGCTGTTGATGTTTACCATAACAACCTTTTCTTTCTATTATTTTGTGGTATAAAAAAAGAACCCTACTATAGTAAAGTTCTTAGTTTTTATATTATTTATTTATGCTATTCACTTAGCACTCTCATAAGTTCATTTAATCTTTCGGCTTCATAATTTGCTACACCAATATCTGTCAGCTCTTTATCAATTAACATTGTATTGTTAAATGTGAACTCCATACAAGTACTATACAATTCAACATCTTTGCCTATAAAAACCCTATCTAATTCGTCATCTATCCCAAATACTCCAAATTCATCTGCTAATTTTATTAACTCTTGAAATACAAGTTTTCCCAGATAAGATGTCCAAGGACTGCCGTCTTGGTAAATTTGTATTTGTATAGTGGATTTGGTACCTTCTAATATATTAAATATTATTTTTGATTTGCGAACATTGTTTTCAACTGGCATAAAATCATTTAGTAACTCTAAAGCTTCCACCAATCTTTTACCACTTTCTGATAATATATTCTCTAACTTAACTTCTCTCATGCTTATATCTCCTATTCATACATTAACTCTTAATGATCTCATATATAGATATCCTTTTTATCTACTATAATAAGTATAATAATCTTTACAAGTAGCAAACTTTAATAAATTTGCTACTCCTCCAGTATCTTTTACAAAACCGTTTAGCAATAATATTGCTATATCACTCAACTAATAATTCTTTTAATGCTTAATCATTTTAGATGCTTTCTTTTGGCATTTCAATATATATACTTTGGGTACGACACCTAACTCCCGACATCAAGTCGTTTGTAATGTGATATACATCAAGCATTGACCACGATATCGTATGCACAACCTGTTTCTATATATCTATTGATAGATGTATTATTTGGACTTCTTACCCCTTAACTGCTAGATTTATCATCCGTGCAGTCTTGCTCTCATCTTATCCCCATACTTGCTATACCCATATAACCTTAGTAGAGTCGGTGAGCAACCTTGACACTTAATCAAGCGTACAACAGCCTCTATCAACTAGACACCGTTTTATTCTTTACCACCTTGTACGGTAGGTGTACCTATAAGCAGTATAGTTCACCCTATACGCTCATAGCGGTTTAGTTCAATAACGTATCTGTTCTAGCACCTGCTGGTTTTACCTTGCAGGGAAGGGCTTCACAGCTTTTACCTTTCGGCTTCTGCCGTTCTTCCTTTCAATTGTAATGCAAAAAAAACGTCAAAAATGTTGGCAAAAATCAAAAAACTTTGTACTATTTTCAATATATTTTTGAATTGTCTGCAATAAAAAAAGAAGCCTCAGAATCGCCCATAATTGAAATATTTTGGAAATAGGTAATAAAGTATTAGATGCTCATGCCTGACCACTCCTTACCAATCCACTGATACCAGAATTTCTGCAAACCCTGTTTTAAATAACTCTTCTACTTACATAAAACCTCCTTTGCTGTTGATGTTTACAATAACAACCTTTTCTTTCTATTATTTTGTGACATAAAAAAAGAGCCCTACTATCATAAAGTCCTTAATTTTATATTATTTTACTGTTAAGTTTGTTAGTAGTTTTTCTAATTTTATCTTATAAAAATCATTGGATAGCTTGGTTCTGGATGGCGAAATCTCAGTAACACCAAGAAAACTAAATGTAACCTTTGTTGACAAATCTTCTAATAGTGGATTTTCTACTATTTCTTCCTCTAAGGCTGGATATACACCCCACTCATCAGATAATTCAACTAACTTATTGAAAACCAATTGCCCTAAAGGACTAAACCACGGACTACTATTCTGAAATACCATTATTTCTATCTCATTGGAAAAAGGTAGCAACGGCAATTCAATTTGAACAATTGACTTCTCAGCCTCCATTTCCACTGTTTTAAACTGTTCTAACAGTCTTAAAGCCTCATATAATTTTTTGCCACTATCTGTAATTACTCCTTCTAACTTTACTTTTTTCTCCATTCATACCTCCTACTTGTATATAAGCTATATTATTTGTTTTTTCTTTCCTCTAAAACAGCTTCTCTTTATTGTGCCATCAATTATATTCTTGTTTGATAGTCTACTTACTTTATTGTTTCTCTATCACCACCTCCAATATTTAAATAGTTTTCCTTTAAAATCTGCTTGTTTTATGCTTTTTCATCATTTCGGCATGCTTATTTCTGCTATAAAGCCCAACATCCTACATCTAGCAGTTTATTGAAGTGATATACATCAAGCATTGATCACGACTCTACATTCACCATACTTTAAGCATACCTATTTGCAAGTGTAATTACTCTGACTATTGCCACTTTTACCCGAAGGTACTTGCCGAACTACCCGACAACCTTGATACCTAATCAAGCGTACAACGACCCTCGCAAACTAGACGCCGTTTTATTCTTTAACGCCCTGTACGGTGGGCGTACCTAACATGCTAACAATTCACCTTGTTCGTGCTAGTGGTTTGGTATAAATAACTTACTTAACTAACTTAGAAATAACCTACTTAAAAAGAAGAAAGAAAAACAGGAACTAAACTTCTGAGGCGTTCCTCTCTCCCCTCACTTATATATATTGTTAAAATTGCAAAAAAAGTGACGAACATTTTGTACTTTTATAAAAACATTTTTATAAATTCTCTTTTAAAAGGAGTATCGAAATAAACGATACTCCTAAACATTACTCCTACTCTACTTATTTATTACTTTCTCTTAGTTTCTTCTATAAACTTGTTTTGAAGCTCCTCCTCGTATTTGACAAGATGTTCATAAGCTCTTACACCCCGCATACCTTCGGCAACCTCTGCTGACAACACATTTGTATTATAGAAGTTGAGCAGTATATATGTATCATATTCTTCTATTCTTTCTCCCAGTTCTATATTATCTTCATCGACTGAAAATATATTCCAGTCATCTGCTAACTCTATTAGTCTTTTAAAAACCAATCTACCTAACGGAGATTGCCACGGGCTACTACTCTGATATATTACTACCTCTTTATCAGAGTGGCTAAAAATATCATCTCTGCAACTCACCAGTGCGCGTTCATATGGCTGTTCAGCAGCTTTAAATTGATCTAACAACTCTAGCGCTTCCACTAACCTTTTCCCACTATCTGATAATACTTCATTTAGCATTTTTTCTATATTCATTTTTTCTCCTTGTTTTATCATCTTTGACACATTAATACTTCATATCTCGTTCTTTCTCCCCCTTTCTTCACTGTGTTTCTTCTTTCAGTTTTACTATTTCCTCCTCACTCTTATATATATGAATGAAAATGGTAAAATTTGCTCCAAAATTGACAATTTCTTTGTATTTTTTTTAATACAAAAACTAACCATAAAAAAGCACCCTCACATAAAATAAGGATGCTTTTATTTTGTTCATCTATTTATTATTTCTTTAATTCTTCTATAGCTTTATTAAGCTGTATATCCTCATCATCATCTGAGGATTGTTTAACTTCAATATCAGGAATCACGCCTCTCTTATGGATTTTCTGATTCTTAGGAGTATAGTATTCTGCCGTAGTAAGCTTAACAGCTGTTCCATCTCCTAAATTAAAAATCTGCTGTATTATTCCTTTACCATAAGAAGTCTCTCCGATAATTTTCGCCTTTCCAAAGTCCTGCATAGCACCGGCAAATATCTCTGAAGCACTTGCACTATTACCATTTATTAGGACAACCATTTTCTCATCAAGCTGGTGCTCTTCATCAGATGTCCATTCTCTCTCTAGTCCATGCCTATTTTTAGTATAGACTACTCTACCTTCTGGAAGTACATAGTCTAACATCTCTACCGTGCTTTTTACCAAACCTCCCGGATTATTTCTAAGGTCTATTACAAAACTTCTTGCTCCTTTAGCTTTGAGTTTCATTATAGCCTGTTCAAAATCTTCATCTGATGAATCTGTAAATTCGGATATTTTTATATATCCAATATTTCCCTCAATAATATCAGTAGATACACTGCTTACCTTAACTTCTTTCCTTTGAATATTTTTATCAATTTTTTTATTTTCAGATTCTCTATAAAATTCTAACTGAACTCTTGTGCCCTCTTTACCTCTTATAAGCTTTACAACATCTCCAAGGTTGTCTCCCTTCAGCTTTTTTCCCTCTACGGATATAAGCTCATCACCTTTTTTAAGACCACTCTCTTCAGCAGAGGAGTTTTCAAACACCTCATCTATATATACTCTCTTATCATCAGCTTGTCTAAATTTAACACCTATACCAAAGAATCGACCTTCTGTTTCTTCCTTGAGAAGCCTAAGTTCTTCCTCATCTAAGTACGATGAGTACGGATCTCCCAAACCTTCGACCATTCCATCTAAATCATCAACATTCAGCTTGTCCTCTGATATGTCATCATAATACAGATAGTTATCCTTTATGAGGCTTTTAAGTTGATCTTCTTTGGATGTTGTTCCAGAATCAAAATAATTACCTCCCAAATCTAGTACATTGATAAATACACCTATTAAGGTTAATACTATCGTTATAAATACACCAATAATTACTACTTTAGATCCTTGGAAACCTCTAGTATCTATGGGTGCCATACTTCTTTTTTGCGTTTCTTCTTCGCCGTTATACATTTCTTTTTTATCAAATTCACTCATTTTATATCTCCTACAAGACTATAGATAGTCTAAAGCTTATTCTATCACAGTCTTTTACTATTTGTAAATTCAATATAATTAGTATAGCACCCATAAACTCTATTAAATGATATATTTTATCCTTTGTCCAAGATGCGTTCATTTTTCCAGTCACTCTTATGTCAAAATTGCTTCTTTTAGAAAATTATTTTCCTATATCCATTTCTTATCTTTTTTTATTAGTTTCTTTATTAATCTATATCCTCCATAAATCAAAAGAATTACTCCAACTAATTGTCCTATTGCAAACGCAGGTCCTTGTACTTCCCATGTGTTCATCCAGCTTTCTATAATATTTTCCATAGTATCCTCCTCAATTTTACATTTAACTTACAATACGTAAAACCTAAAATACAGCAAATTTTGAACTTTATGTTTGCATCTTGGAAATTTTTGTCTTTATTATATTAGTATATCATATAATATATCAAAAAAAATTTCTTTATATGGCAAAACTCCTGTATTATATGATGAAATGATAGCTTTATATATCAAATATCCAAACTATAAAAAATTATTATATTTTTTATATTACTTGCTTGTGGTTTAATAAACAATATTTGTTTAATTATTTTACATAAGCAGGATACTATTACATAACATCTACATATGACTCCATTTGATATTAATATAAAGATACAGCCAGCAAAGTATTTCACTACTTTGATCAAATCTATTCAAAGAAAAAAGGGCTTGATATCACAAGCCCTTCATATTTCTTTATCAATTTAAAATTCTGTTCCATCAAGATCGTAAGGTGTAGCCTGATAAACATAGTAATTTAGCCAATTCCCAAATAAAAGACTAGCATGTCCTCTCCATCTCATAAGAATCTCTTTTTCAGGATCATCATCCTTAAAATAATTAGCAGGAACGTCAATATCAATACCTTTTTGAACATCTCTGAAATATTCCTGAGCAAGAGTATCTTTGTCATACTCGTGATGTCCCATGATATATATTTCTCTGCCGTTATCGGTAGCTATTATATGAGGCCCAACCTCTTCTGATTCTGCAAGTATTCTCAGCTCTGGCCTAGCTAAAATATCTTCCTTTGAAACTTCGGTATTTCTGCTGTGAGGCGCAAAGAAAACTTCATCAAAACCTCTAAGAAGAGGGCTATGCTCTCTTACAACCTTCTGCTCGTATACTCCAAAAATTTTCTTATTCAACACGCTTTTATCTATACCGTGGTTGTAGTATAAACCAGCTTGAGCTCCCCAGCAAATAAACATTCTGCTATAGACATTCTTTTCACTGTAGTCAAATAACTCTGTAAGCTCTTTCCAATAATCTACATCTTCAAAATTATAGAATTCTACCGGCGCTCCTGTTATTATCATACCGTCAAAACGTTTATTTTTACTTTTAATCTCATCTAATGTTGAATAAAAATTCTCTAGATGATCTTCAGATACGTTCTGAGAGCTGTGACTTTCCATTCTAACCAAGGTTATATTTACCTGAAGAGGGCTATTTGATAGAGCTCTTATAAACTGAGTCTCTGTTGCAATTTTAGTAGGCATAAGGTTCACTATAGCAATCTCTATAGGTCTTATATCCTGAGTCTGAGCTCTGCCTTCTTTCATAGTGAATATATTTTCCTCCTGCATCTTAGATATTGCAGGAAGCCCATTTGGTACAATTACAGGCATTTAAACACCTCCTCTGTATGAACTAAATAGCTTCTAAAGCCTTATTGAAATCATTCTTAATATCTTCAAAAGATTCACATCCAACAGAAAGTCTTATCATTTCAGGTCTAACTCCTGATTTAATTTGTTCTTCCTCTGTTAGCTGTCTATGTGTTGTGCTAGCTGGATGTAATACGCTAGTTCTTATATCACCTACGTGAACAACCATACTAGCTAGCTCTAAAGCTTCAAGTAGTTTCTCTCCTTCTGCTTTTCCACCCTTTACTCCAAAAGCGATAACACCACTCGCTCCCTTTGGAAGGTACTTATCGCATAGCTCCTTTGACTCGTGGCCTTCTAATCCTGGATAATTAACCCACTCAACTTTTGGATGATTTTCTAAGAATTGAGCTACCTTTAGAGCATTTTCGCTGTGTCTTTCCATTCTCAAGTGCAAAGTATCTAGTCCCTGTATTGATAGAAAAGCATTTTGAGGACTCATAGTGCATCCAAAATCTCTTAGCATGTGTGCTCTTAACTTCACTGAGAAAGCCATATTGCCAAATGTTTCATAGAATTTTAATCCATGATAGCTATCATCAGCTTCTACCATCATAGGATACTTATCCTTATGAGCTTCCCAGTCAAATGTTCCTGCTTCAACAACAACTCCGCCTACGGCTGTCGCATGTCCATCAATCCATTTAGTTGTACTGTGTAAAACTAGATCTGCACCATGCTTGATAGGATTACATAGGTACGGTGATGCTAAAGTGTTATCTACTGCTAAAGGAACCTGTGCAGCATCAGCTAGAGCTCTAAATTTCTCAAAATCTAAAATTGTCATAGCCGGATTAGCTAGAGTTTCAGCAAAGATTAGTTTAGTATTTGGCTTAATAGCTTTCTTAAGTTCTTCTAAATCTGCATTCTGATCTACGAAGGTAACATCTATACCCATATCATTTAATCTAACCTTTAAAAGATTGAAACTTCCTCCGTATATGGAAGATGAACTTATGATATGATCTCCATTCTTACAGATGTTAAGTATAGTTATAAGAAGAGCTGATTGTCCTGAAGATGTTGCTATTGCAGCAGTACCACCTTCTAGCTCCGCCATTTTATTTTCAAATACACCTACAGTAGGATTTCCTAGTCTGCTGTACATAAAATCAGCAATTTCTAGATTGAACAGTTTAGCCATATCCTCTGAACTGTAGTATCTGTAAGTTGTGCTCTGAACGATTGGAGGTACCTGAGCCTGACCTCTCTCTGCTTTATAGCCTCCGTGTATACATCTTGTCTCTAATCCATATTTATTCATTCATTACCTCTTTCTTTCATCATTTCAAGTTATAACGTTATATAATCAGGTTCTCGCATATAGGGTCTTTGTATGAATCCCCTGCAGAGCTCCTAATTTACCAGAAATCGCATTGATTATATCGCTTGGGGCATCGACTGCCACACTTATAATCCCTATGTTTTTTTCATTATATGGAACGCCCATTCTTCCTATTACATAATTTCTATATTCATGTAAAATTTGATTCAACTTATCTACAGATTCGTTATCAGCAAGATCATTGCTTACAATAATTCCTATAAGGGCTACTCTCTTTTCCATATTTCCTCTCTTATTATCTTTTAATACCTTATCATTTTTATATCTCTTTGTTTAAGAAAGAATCTCCACATTTAGGTTTGATTCTTCTATCATCTCCTGCGCAAGCTTATCAGGATAACCGTTTTTTACAACAACTCTTTTAATGCCTGCATTTATTATCATTTTGCTACATATTACACATGGCTGATGGGTTATATACATAGTTGCACCTTCGATACTCTGACCTAAGGTTGCTGCTTGGATAATTGCATTTTGCTCAGCGTGTAAAGCTCTACAAAGCTCATGCCTTTCTCCAGAAGGAATTTGAAGCTTTTCTCTCAAACATCCTCCAAGTTCCTCGCAATGCGGTAGTCCTTTAGGGGCTCCGTTATAACCTGTGGCTATAATATGCTTATCTTTCACTATAATTGCTCCCACCTGTCTTCTCAGACATGTAGATCTTGTAGATGTTAACTCTGCCATTTCCATGAAGTATTCATCCCAACTAGGTCTTTTCATCATTTCTCCTCTTTATATATTCATATCTTTATGAAAAATTTCCTTTAAATAGAGTCCTTGAGGCTCTGCCGTGTGACCTGCATTCTTTCTATCACAACTTAAAATAATATCCCTCAATTCTTGTGGCTCTCTCTTACCGTAACCCACTTCTATCAAGGTCCCCATTATATTTCTAACCATTTTGTATAAAAAACCATCTCCATTAATCTCTGTCGAAATCCTGTCTCCATCTTGAAATATCTCAATAGAGTTAACAGTTCTAACTGTGGTTTCTACTTCCTGTCCACCTGAAGCTTGAAAAGCCTTAAAATCATGGGTTCCTAAGATATATTTAGAAGCTTCCTTCATTTTTACCACATTTAATGGCTTTTCAACATAGTATACAAAATTTCTATGAATAGGATTCTTATATGAGGAATTAACTATCTCATATCTATAAGTTTTATTTTTGGTATAACTCATGGAGTGAAATTCCAGAGGAACTTCTCTAGCTTCTAAAATTTGAACAGCTTGATTCAAAAGCTTATTAGCAGCTCTAGCAATATTTTCTGTTGGTATAGAGAATTCACCGGAAAAATTAGCTATCTGTCCAAGTGCGTGAACTCCTTTATCTGTTCTACTTGTTCCTATAATTCTAATCTCCTGATTGCACAATATAGATAGTACTCTCTCTACTTCTCCTTGAGCTGTAATAACATTAGGCTGCCTTTGCCAACCATGAAATGCACTGCCATCATACTGTATTTTTAAAAGAATATTTCTTCTCATAAACATCCTCTTCTGTTAAAGTTCTATTTGCTTGTTATCTTTAGATTCTCTATAAAGTACAAATTTTCTTCCTATGGCCTGAACAAACTCTGCACCAAGCTCTTCTGCTAATTGATTAGCCACATCTTTTGGATTTAACTGGCTGGCCTCCTGAAGTTTAACTTTTACAAGCTCTCTTTTTTCAAAACCTATCTCCAATTCCTTTTTTATATTCTCGGTCAGCTCTGCCTTCCCTATAAATACTGTAGGCTCTATATTGTGGGCAAGCTTCTTTAAATAGCTTCTCTGTTTTCCTGTAAGCATCTTATCTCCTCTTTTACTTCAATTTTATTTCTATATATGCACAAAGAAGCTCATCGTCTAATGACGATGGCTTCTTTCTATTCAACATCTATTTAACTTTAAAACTACTTTTTAAATCTACAATCTTGTTGAAAACTTTTTCCTCCTCATTGCATAACTTGCTGTCTGCAATGTAATAACCGTGTCTAAAAAATTGGAATCTTTCACCTGGTTTAGCATCTTTCAAACTAGGCTCTCCATACCCTATAGTTTCCTCAAGAGAGTGCTCATTAAACACCTGATTTCCATTTTCATCATCTATCATAAGGTTACTATAGTTTCTTATCTTGATAGGTATTGCCGTTTTAGCATCTACCCAGTGAATTGTTCCTTTAACTTTTCTTCCTTCAAAATTAAGGCCACTTCTTGTTTCAGGGTCATAAGTACATAGAAGCTCTTTTATTGTACCGTCTTCATTTTTTACAACCTCGTTACAAGTAATGAAGTAAGCTCCCTTGAATCTAACTTCGTTGCCAGGAAATAGTCTGAAATACTTCTTCACCGGAACTTCCATGAAGTCATCTCCATCTATCCAAAGTTCCTTGCTAAAAGGAACTGTTCTATTTCCAAGGCTCTCATTATTTCTGTTGTTCTCCATCTCCATGTCTTCTGTCATATCATCAGGGTAATTAGTTATAATTACTTTAATCGGATTTTCAACGACATTTCTTGATGGAACCTTATCCTGAAGATCATTTCTTATGAAGAATTCCAAATTTGCCATCTCTACTTTTGAGTTTGCCTTAGCAACCCCGATTTCCTCACAGAAAGCTCTTATCGATTCTGGAGTGTATCCTCTTCTTCTAATGCCTGCAATAGTAGGCATTCTAGGATCATCCCAGCCCTCTACGACAGCTTCATCTACAAGCTTCTTCAAATGTCTCTTTGACATAATAGTTCCTGTTAGATTTAGTCTAGCAAACTCTATCTGCTGAGGCGGAGCTGGCCATTTGCCAACCTCTCTAAGAGTCCATTCATAAAAAGGTCTCTGATCTTCAAATTCTAGCGTACATATAGAGTGAGTAATTCCTTCGATGGCATCCTCTATAGGGTGTGCAAAGGTATACATAGGATAAATACACCATTCATCTTTTGTATTGTGATGAGTAGCATGAGATATTCTGTATATAACAGGGTCTCTCATATTGATATTAGGCGATGACATATCAATTTTCGCTCTTAAAACTTTTTCACCATCCTTGTATACACCAGCTCTCATATCTTCAAATAACTTTTTATTCTCTTCGATAGATCTGTTTCTATACGGACTTTCTTTTCCACCTTCTTTTAGAGTACCTCTATGTTCTCTAATTTCCTCTTGAGAAAGATCATCTACATAAGCTAGTCCTTTTTCTATAAGAATCATTGCACTTTCATACATTTCTTCAAAATAGTCTGATGCCCATCTTCTTTCATCCCAGTTAAATCCTAGCCACTTCACATCTTCTTCGATACTCTTAACATATTCGATGTCTTCCTTTACAGGGTTTGTGTCATCGTATCTAAGGTTACACTTACCACCATATTTAGCAGCTGTTGAAAAGTTTAAGCATATGGATTTTGCATGACCTATATGAAGGTATCCGTTTGGCTCTGGTGGAAATCTTGTATAAACATCTCCGCCGTACTTACCACTTTCTATATCTTTATCTATTATATTGTGTATAAAATTTGAACTCTTTTTTTCTTCAAACATAGCTACCTCCGTTTATTTCAATACATTATTATACCATATTCCTCTTTCCTTTTTCCATTGATATATTTGAAATCAGTAGCCTTTTCTTACTTTTTTAGTTTTTAATACACAAAGACATATAAAAAAAGCCTCTCCAAAACAAAAATTTGTTATGGAGAAGGCTTATTATATTTATTTTTCATCACTTCTATATAAGAGCTATCACTGAATTAACGATAGCCAAAATTCCTATTAGTATGGCTGATAGCCTTTTTCTCTTTTCATGACGAAGTGTATTAGCTATATATATTGTAGATCCTAAAACGTAGATACAGAAGATAATTACTATCGCACTGCTAGATTTTAAAGAATCTCCACGAGAAGCTAGACTAACACCTATGGCATAAAGCACATTTATTAAAAATAACAGCTCAATGAAAATGTTTTTCTTGTCAGTATTCATAAATACCTCCTTGCTATACAAACTATAGTTGAAGTAATTATACTGCAGCTCTTTCGCTAAGTAAATACCTTTATTTAATAAACCACATCATCTAAAATGCCCATAAGCTCAGCTATTGTTATACCATAATTAGTCATAGGAACATTTTTCTCTACGGCTTCTTCGACTCTGCTCATCATATATTTTCTATTAAACATACATGCTCCACAGTGTATAACAAGATCGTACTTGTCCACAGCATCACTCCAGTTATTGCCTGATACTATATCGATCTGCATCCCTTGTCCAAATCTTTTTCTTAAAAGAGCTGGAATCTTAACTCGTCCAATATCCTCTTCAAGAGGTGCATGAGCACAAGCTTCTGCAATAAGAACTCTTGAATTTTCATCCAAGGAGTTAATTTTTTTAGCTCCTTCTATAAAGACATTTATATCTCCCTTAAATGCAGCAAACAATACTGAAAACGATGTTAATTTACTTTCTTTTGGAATCGTTTCTTTAACCTGTTTAAAGCACTGACTGTCCGTAATAACGAGATCCGGATGATTTTTTAAATATCCTAAAGAACCCTGAAGCTTATCTAAAGTAGTTGAAACAACTGTACACTTCTTATCAAGGAGTTCTCTTATAGTTTGAACCTGAGGCAATATGAGTCTGCCTTTAGGAGCCTGAATATCTTGAGGCATAACAAGCAGCACTAAATCTCCTTCATCTGCAAGTGAACCTAAAATATTTCTTCTGTAATAATCTTCAGGAATACATTCAGAAATTTTACTGATTATGAAACTCCTGCTATCTTCAGCTTTCTCAGGATTAAAAAGATATACTTCCTGATCTATAGCTTTTTCTATTCTCTTAGAAAGCTCTTTTCTCCCTTCTATATCAGCCTTACTTAAAATACATACAGTTGGAATATTTTTATTTTTTAATTGATCCAGCCATTTTATTTCTTCATCGATTTCATCTGTATCATCAAATATGAGAATAGCAACATCTGTCTTTCTAAGAGCATTCTCTGTCGCCTTCATTCTTTGCTCACCTAACTGACTCTTATCAGAAAATCCAGCTGTATCAATAAATACAACAGGGCCTAACGGATGAAGCTCAATAGATTTATAAACAGGATCCGTAGTAGTACCCTCAACATCTGAAACAAGAGAAACCTCGTGTCCAACCATAGTATTTACAAAGAAACTTTTTCCGCTGTTCGTTCTTCCAAATACACCTATATGAAGTCTATTTCCTCTCGTCGTATCATTTAACGTCATATTTGTATCATTCTCCTATATAATTAATATTTTAGAATCTGAAATCTCTATTGCCATCTTTGATATTAGCAACATAGTCTTCTGTAATTTTCTTTACCTTTTCGCTTGGGATAGTAGCTATTCTTTCGGCAATTAGCTTCTCTCCCTTTTCTTTTGTCTCATCTGAAGCATAGTCTTCAAGGTACTCTGTCAATGTCATAAGAGCGTTAGGCTGACAGATATTAGCAATCTGACCTGATTTTAGCAGACTCATAAATCTATCTCCTGTTCTTCCTTCCCTGTAACATGCTGTACAGAAAGATGGTACGTATCCAATATCTATTAACCAGTCAACAACTTCGCCTAATGTTCTATTATCTGAAACATCAAACTGCGCGCTATTATCTTCAGGGGCTTCTTCCTCAACATATCCGCCTACACTAGTTTTAGATCCACCAGAAATCTGAGTTATACCTATTTCTAGAGCTTGTCTTCTCATTTCCATACTTTCCCTAGTTGACATTATCATTCCTGTATATGGAACTGCAATTCTCAAAACTGCAATAATTCTCTTGAATACATCATCAGGAACGCCATTATCAAATTCCTCCGGATCTATATCATCTGCAGGTCTTATTCTTGGGACTGAAATTGTGTGAGGGCCTACTCCAAATGTGTCTTCAAGGTGCTTCGCATGCATTAGCATACCTACAAAGTCGTACTTATAGTTTTCTAGTCCATATAGTACACCGCAGCCTACATCATCAAGACCTGCTTCCATTGCTCTATCCATAGCTTCTGTGTGATAAGCATAATCGCTCTTAGGTCCAGTAGGATGAAGCTTTTCATAACTTTCCTTGTTATATGTTTCCTGGAATAATATGTATGTTCCAATTCCTGCCTCTTTAAGCTTTCTGTAGTCTTCAACCGTTGTCGCAGCTATATTTACATTTACTCTTCTAATCTGACCATTCTTATGCTTTATACTGTAAATAGTCTCTATGCTCTCTAAAATATATTCTAAAGGATTCATCTTTGGATCCTCACCGGCTTCTAGAGCAAGTCTCTTATGTCCCATATCTTGAAGTGCAATTACTTCCTGCCTTATTTCTTCTTGAGTAAGCTTCTTTCTTGTAATATTAGTATTCTGACCATGATATGGACAGTAAACACAACCATTTACACAATAATTAGAAAGGTATAGAGGTGCAAACATTACTATTCTATTTCCATAAAACTTTTCTTTTATTCCTTTTGCAATAGTAAAAATTCCCTCTATAATCTGAGGATCCTCGCACTCTAAAAGAGTCATAGCTTCCTTAAAATCTAGCCCTTCTGCTTTCTTCCCTTTTTCAAGAATTTTCCTCATTAGCTCTAAGTCATTCTTGTTTTCTTCTGCGTAAGCAAGAGTTTTTCTTATCTCACTATCAGAGATAAATTCTTCTGCTACCCTACTTGTACTGTTGTAACTCATAACACTTCCTCCTTTTTTATACAGGTACTCTCCCCAGAGACCTTATCATATTCTCTAGCTCTATTCTCTCTTTAACGATATCTGTTTCATCCAGCTCTGCCGGATATATTTTATAAGCATCCTTATATTTCTTAGGATTTACTTTTCTCATAATAACATTAGCTCCATTGCTAAAAGTCTTTAATCTCTCTTCTGGACTCAGAACCCCTACTGCAGTAGTAACAGGTAAATTTGCTTTTGGCAGAAGAATTCTCGCTAGGGATACGCATCTTCTCGTAAGTTCAACGCTCCCATTTTCATTTCCTGAAAGTTCAGTATCAGGATGAGATATGTAAGGTCCTATACCTGCCATATCACAAGGTATTTCTGTAAGCTGTAAAAGATCATTAGCTAGACTTTCTACGCTTTGATTTGGAAGTCCTACCATAAAGCCACTACCTGTCTCATATCCTAGCTCTTTCAAATCATGAAGCACTCTTATTCTATCTTTTAGTTTGTGTCCTGGATGAAGAAATTCATAAAGCTTTTCATCTGTCGTCTCATGTCTAAGCAAATATCTGTTAGCTCCTCCATCTTTAAGCTTCTTAAGAACATCTCTTTTAAGCTCTCCGGCACTCAAAGTTACTGCTACGTCAGAATCTATACTTTTTATTCCATGAATAGCTCTAAGGAGAATCTCGCCATCAGCAAACATCGGATCTTCGCCGCCTTGCAAAACCATGGTTCTATATCCTGCAGCAATAGCATCTTTCGCTATGTCAACTATTTCATCTGCATCCATTCTATATCTTATAGCAGATTCGTTTTTTCTATTTAGACCACAATATTTACAAGGCATCTTACAATAGCTACTAAACTCTATTATAGCTCTTATAAATACATCATCGCCTTTTTCTATTTTTCTTATTTCGTTAGCCTTATTATAAAAAGATGTAAAATCATCTAGCTGTAAAGCTTCTATAGTCTCTTTCCTATTCATCAGATCTCCCAAATAAAAAATCCTCCACCAAAGTGAAGGAAGCACCAAAAAAACACATCTAAAATGTATCTCTTTTACGCCTTCCACCTCGGTATAACCCTCGGCGTTAGTACGCCTATTTACTTTTATTTTTATAAGTATTTATTCTCAAATCAAAGCTAGTTTAATCTAAAATACTAAAAATTGTTATAAATTTATCTATCTAATTTCTCTAATCCTTCCATTTTCCTTTTACAGCTCTATCTCTGCCGGCGAGGTCTTTTGTAATCTCAATATCTGAAAAGCCTTTTTCTTTCATGAGCTTAGCGACAGAAACACCTTGGTCATATCCTATTTCAAAAACAAGATAACCTTTTTTCTTTAGGTGTGATGGAGCTTCATCTACTATTTTTTCATAAAAATCTAGACCAGTCTCCCCTCCGTCTAAAGCCAATAAGGGATCATGCTCTCTTACCTCCACCTGAAGAGTAGCAATATCTGCACTCTTTATGTAAGGAGGGTTAGATACAATTAGATTATATTTTTTAATCTTCTTATTCGTAAAAAGATCAGATTCTAATAGTTCTAGCTTTACACCATTAAGTTTTGCATTTTCATCTGTCAGCTCCAAAGCTTTCTGACTCAAATCAACCGATGTAAGCTTAATAGATTTCTTCTCCTCTTCCATCATTTTATATAATGATATTCCTATTATACCAGAGCCACAACACAAATCCAAAACTTTATCCTTATTTTCAATGTGCTCCTTAGCCTGCAAAACTACAGCTTCTGTATCCATTCGTGGAATTAAAACTTCCTTTTTCACTTTAAAAGGATATCCCATAAATTCCGTTTCCCCTAAAATATGCTGTAACGGCTCTCTAGAAGCTCTTCTTTTTACCATTTCAAAAAAAGCTTCTATTTCTCCATCTTCTGCCTCTTTTGACCATCTTTGAAAGAAACCCATTTTATCTATTTTTTTAAGGTGACAGTAAATTTGCTCAGCTTCCAATTTGGAGTTTTCAACTCCGCCTTCTGCCAGCTGTTTCTGTCCCATAAGAATTATATCTGAAATCAGCAAACTCATAATGCCTCCCTAAAGCTTTACCTTGTCCATAATTTTAACTAATTCACTATTATTTTTAGTATTTTCCATAACGTCCAAAAGAGTTTCTAAAGTCTCTAGACTGCCCTTTTGATCAAGACGCCTTCTTATACTCCACATACAAGCCAATTCATCTTGATTCAATAACAAATCTTCTCTTCTAGTTCCCGATTTCGTAATATCTATAGCTGGAAAGATTCTTCTCTCAGACATGGATCTATCAAGATGAAGTTCCATGTTACCTGTTCCTTTAAACTCTTCAAATATTACATCATCCATTCGGCTTCCTGTATCAACTAAAGCAGTGGCTAAAATAGTTACGCTTCCACCCTCTTCTAAGTTTCTGGCAGCACCAAAGAATTTCTTCGGCTTGTATAAAGATCCTGGGTCAAGACCACCTGATAATGTTCTACCAGAGCTTGGAATAACTAGGTTATAAGCCCTTGCAAGCCTTGTGATGCTATCCATCAATATAACTACATCTTTTCCCTGCTCTGCCAATCTCTGGGCCCTTGCAAGAACCATTTCTGCCACCTTAACATGGTGAGAAGGCTGTTCATCAAAAGTTGAATAAATAACCTCATTATGATTTTTCAAAGATCTTTTCATATCAGTAACTTCTTCCGGTCTCTCATCTATAAGAAGAACTATCAATTCAACATCCGGGTAGTTTTCCTCTATAGCAGCTGCAACCTTCTTCATAAGTACTGTTTTACCTGCTTTTGGCTGAGCTACTATCATTCCTCTCTGCCCAAACCCTATAGGCGCAATAAGATCTATAAGTCTCATTGACAAATCTCTCTGATTATTAAAACTTATTCTTTTGTTAGGAAAAATCGGTGTTAACTTGTCAAAATCTTTTCTTTCCTTAGCTTTATCTGGCGACTGCCCATTCACTTTAACAACCTGAAGAAGACCACCAAACTTTTCATTGTCCCTCGCCTCTCTGGCAATACCGAGAACTTTATCTCCTGTTTTTAAATTAAATCTTCTTATTTGGCTATTAGCTACATAAATATCATCAGAGCTTGTTAAAAAGTTATGAAAACGCAAAAATCCGAATCCGTTTTCAGAAATCTCTAAAATTCCTTCAACTTCTTTCTTCTCATAATCCTTTTCTTTATTCTCATCTGTTGACTCTTTAATATTTTCAGGTGTCAATATATCTAAATTTTCTCTTTTATCCATTTTTCATCCTTAATTTTTTCAACTTTATCGCCTATATATTATATCAGTTATGCACAATTATTTAAACAATGGCTTTTATTTATATTTAATTATTGAAAAATCTATATTCCACTTGTATAATGTATAAGTATTGTATTATATCTCAAGAGAGAATGATAACAAGGAGAAATCATGAGTACATTAAAAATTGAAGATCAGAAGAAGAAATCACTTAATTTAGTTCTTCTAGCACTATTTGCAGGAGTAATTGTAGTTATGGCCTTCGTACCATTTGTTGGCTATATACCTTTAGGCTTTACAAGAGCTACAATAATCCACGTGCCCGTTATTATAGGATCTATCTTTTTAGGCCCTAAAAATGGAGCAATTTTAGGAGGAGTATTTGGTCTTACTAGTGTGATTAACAACACTATAAATCCAACACCTGCTTCTTTCGTATTTTCACCATTTTATGAACTAGGTGATGTACATGGAGGAATCTCAAGCTTAATCGTAGCTATGGTTCCAAGAATACTTGTAGGGGTAGTTCCTTACTTTGTATTCAAGTTTGTTGTAGAAAGAGTAGATAATCCTAGTTCAATAAGAACATCAGTAGGTTTAGCTCTATCTGGCATAGCTGGAGCTCTAACAAACACGCTTCTAGTAATGAATCTAATATTCTTACTATTTAGAGACAACTATGCTTCTATAAATAAAATCGATGTTAGCGTATTATATAAGTTCATAGCAGGCATCATAGCAGTAAACGGTGTACCTGAAGCTATAGTAGCAGGAATAATCGTTTTAGGTCTTGGAAAGGTTTTACTGAAAAATAACTTAAAGCAAGTTTAAGAAGACACAGAAAGACAAGACATTTTATATAATTTAATAGTTAACGGTAAATACAATACATATTACAGAGCATCTGATAGGTGCTCTTTTTTTATTAAGCTAATAAAAAAAGCCCGAAGACTGATCTTCGGGCAAATATTTTTAGTAT
This sequence comes from uncultured Clostridia bacterium, assembly GCA_945876935.1. Lineage (GTDB taxonomy): Bacteria > Bacillota > Clostridia > Peptostreptococcales > Anaerovoracaceae > Gallibacter. The sequence continues at coordinate 50,464 of CAMCQA010000004.1, forward strand.
TTTCAGATATTAATACTTGAAGAAACCTTCTCCGCTCTTCATACCTAGCTTGCCAGCTCTTACCATTTTCTTTAGTAAAACGTGTGGTCTGTACTTAGGATCACCGTATTCTGTGTAAAGAACGTTCATGATAGCTAGAACGATATCTAGACCTACAAGGTCACCTAAAGCTAGAGGTCCCATTGGGTGGTTTGCACCTAGCTTCATAGCATTGTCAATTCCTTCTGCATCAGCTACACCATCAGCTAAGATACCTACAGCTTCGTTGATCATAGGAATTAGGATTCTGTTTACAACAAATCCTGGAGCCTCAGCAACTTCTACTGGAGTCTTCTTTAGAGAAACAGATAGTTCTGTTACAACATCTCTTGTTTCATCTGAAGTTGTTAGACCTTTGATGATTTCTACTAGCTTCATAGCTGGTACTGGGTTGAAGAAGTGTAGACCTACAACCTTATCTGGTCTCTTTGTAGCAGCAGCAATCTCTGTAATTGATAGAGATGAAGTATTTGTAGCTAGAATAGTTTCTGGTTTGCAAAGTTCATCTAACTCAGCAAATAGAGCTTTCTTAGCATCCATATCTTCTGTCGCAGCTTCGATAATTAGATCAGCATCTGCAACGATAGCAATATCTGTAGATCCTGAGATTCTTCCTAGAATTTCTTCTTTTTCAGCTTCTGTTAGCTTTTCTTTTGCTACCATTTTTTCTAGGTTCTTAACAACCTTAGCCATACCGCTGTCTACAGAAGTCTGTCTTCTCGCTCTAAGAACAACTTCGTAACCATTCTGTGCTAGTACCTGAATAATACCAGCTCCCATTGTTCCTGTACCTAGTACACCAATTTTTTTCATTTTTCATTCCTCCTAAAATACAATTCCTTTAAGATTTTATTTTTAGCTCTTTAAATTTAGCTAATTGTTAAAAAATTAACTAAATATATCTTCATTATACACAGTATGTGTACACTTGTAAAGTGAATATATGAAAAATAGAGTGAAATTCCATCTATTTTTTTCGTATTTTTTTCTCTATCTTATTTAAGCCTTCTTCAAAATTTTTTTCTACTGACTTTCAGTTCCTAAAATTGAAGAAATTGCTCCTATCATCATAACATAATATGTTAGTTGTCCTAGGCTGAAAGCATCCGCCATATCTATTTCTAAATCTACAAAATTATTTGATAGTCTGCCAAGAACCTCTCTTTCTTCAAATACACAGATATCTTTCAATTCATTGACGGTCATAGATTCCAATCCTATCCCTAGATTTTCTGCTAACGAAATATTCTCCTCAACACTTCTAGCACTCAGAGTTATATTGAGAGCCTTATCCTTTATAGAGTTTAAGTTTTCAATATTTGTAGCGGCACATGACGTCTCATCCACTAAAAAAGTTGGCATAAAATTTCCCTTTGAGCCAGTAGATAATATGCTCTGCATCCACTGACATAGAGGTTCAAAATTCTTTTGTCTAAAAGAAACGAGACTGGCAGCAAACCCCTTATCACTTAAAATTTTTCTTGCAATAGCCAAGTCTCCGCCATTGATATCCCACAGCGAGTCTGTAGCCATAACTTCACAACCAGATACAAATCTCTTTATATCAACACCTGCCACAGCCATCAAAAACAAGCTGAATGTACTTATGATACTGTAAGAGCCTATCTCGGACGAGAAGAAATTAAAAACTCCACTTCCTGACTCTCCCGCCATAGTAGCAAGTTTACCATTCATGTTATCACTAACTATCATGATTCTTCTAGGCGCCACTTCTTTGCCGTATCTGTTTTCCATATATTCTCTGAGAACACTGTAAGATGCGATCGTTTCTCTTCTCTCTCCATCTCTTGATATAACACAAGCATTAACTTCATAATGCCTCATTTTCTCAAGAAGCTTTCTAAGATCCACACTGCTTATCGATTCATCAACAAACTCAACTTCTGGCTCTGCTCCACGCTTTGTTCCAATAGCCTCAATAATAGCTTTAGCTCCTATAATCTCAGACTTTTCTCCTATTACTACAAATATTCCACAAGTATCCTGAGCTGCAAGAGCTGTCATGATAAGATCTTCTAACTCATTATCTCCTATGCTCATAGGTCTTTTAACCCATCCATATTCTTCCTTACTATCACTCCAAAGCTCATCTATAGCATCTTCTACTTGTCTATAATGAGTATTTAAATCTTCATTAGTAATATCTATAAGATTAAAATCTATATTAAGTTTCATACCTTTCCTCTTTCATTGAAAATTTTATCTATTTAAAGTATAGATTATTTGTTGAAAATTCTGGATCGCAAGTTATATCTATTCCAAGGTTTCCAAGAAGCTGCTCATCCTTATCATTAAGTATAGCTGTACAATGAGCTTTACAGTTTCTTAGCTCTCTCAATTTATCAACAGCCTTTGCTGCCTTATCATTGACACTCGATGATACAACTAAAGCATTCAAGATTTCTTCCACATTCAAAGAAACTTTTTCCTGTAAAAGAACGTCTCTCTTAAGACCTTGAATATCTTCTAAAACTTCCGGCATAATTAGATGTTCCTTATCATCCATACCTGCAAGAACCTTAACAGCATTTAAAATAGCTGACGCTTCTGCTGACATTAAAGATGAATTTCTTCCTGTAACTATTTTGCCATTGTGAAGCTCTATAGCAACGGCAACAACATTCTCACAATCTTTCTTTTCTTCTAGATACTCTCTTGCTGCTGTAACTACCTTTCTATCGCTAGTTTTAGCTCCAACTTCTTCCATAAGAAGTCTAACTCTTTCGCAAGCTGCTTCATCTACTTTTCCCTTCTTATAGTCACATTGAGCTATAAGGTTTCTTCTTATAATTTCCTGCTTTGCAGATTCACGACAAACCTCATCATCGGTAATCCCAAAGCCTACCATGTTAACACCCATATCCGTTGGAGATTTATATTCGCACTCTCCTCCAGTTATTTTTTCTATAATTCTCTTAACTATAGGAAATACTTCCAAATCTCTATTGTAATTAATAGCAGTGCTGCCATAAGCATCTAGGTGAAAAGCATCTATCATGTTAACATCTTTAAGATCTGCTGTGGCAGCTTCATAAGCTACATTTACTGGATGCTTTAAAGGAAGGTTCCAAACTGGAAAAGTTTCAAACTTAGCATATCTTACTCTGTTACCACGTTTGTTTTCATGATAAAGCTGAGAAAGGCACGTAGCTAGCTTTCCGCTTCCACCACCTGGCCCGGTAACAACACATAAAGGCTTTGTAGTGTCAATGTAAGGATTTGCTCCATAGCCCTCATCACTTACTATAGTCTCCACATCTGTAGGATAACCTTTTGTAAATTTATGTTTATAGGTTTTAACGCCTCTTCTTTCCAGCTTGCTTATGAACATATCAACAGCAGGATTTTCTTCATATCTTGTAACTACTACGCTATTTACAGAAAGACCGTATTTTCTAAATACATCTATAAGTCTGAAGACTTCAAGATCGTAAGTTATACCAAAATCCTGTCTAGTCTTATTAGTAGCGATATCTCCTGCATAAATACAGATTATAATTTCAGCTTCATCTTTCAATTTTTGTAGAAGCTTTATTTTACCATTTTCATCGAAACCTGGAAGAACTCTCATCGCATGCTTATCATGAACAAGTTTACCTCCAAATTCCAAATACAATTTTTGTCCATTTCCTTTTTTAATTCTCTCTAAAATATACTTGGATTGAAGCTCAATATACTTTTCTGCGTCAAAGCCTAGTTTAAACATCTTTTCTCCCTTCTTTTATCTGAATACAACTGCGAATTAGTCTCTAGCTAAACTAAATAAGTATAGCAAAACCTATCGATGAAACTATCATTATACCTGCTATAAAAATAGCTATTACCTTCATCCACTTTTTTCTTTTCTCTAAATTCATTATGAAATCTCCTCAGTCTAAAAGTTTCTATTACATCTAAATAATTTCTATATCTAGAGTATTTCTGCTTGTAGCAAGTCCTCTAAGACTTATATAGCTATCTATATGAAGATGCCCTTGCCCGTCCATGTCTAAAGTGTTTTCTATCTTATTGGCAAAAACTTCCAAAGCCATCTGCCCAGCTGGTGTTAAGTAGTGAGTAGTCACTCTTTTACCTTGAACAAATTCCATATCTGCAGCCACATTATTATCTATTCGTCTCGTAACCCTTACTGCCTTATCATCTACCCTAACAGTCGTTTTACCATCTATGAAACCAATCTCTTCACTTTCCTGATAAATCAAATATATTACGCCATTTCTCTCATACATTTTAGCTTCTGTAATATATTCTAACTGCTGATCTTCATCGTTTTCATATTTCTGATGACCAGAAATCTTTATTAGTATATCTTTCATATCCACCTCTTCTATAGGCTATCTAGAATTTCCTTAATATCTTTATCATCAAAATAATACTTTTTATTGCAGAAGTGACAACTCATCTCTGCTTTTTCATCTTCATGTAAAATATTTTCTATTTCTTCTTTGCCTATAGTTATAAACGCCTTTTCTATCCTATCTCTATTACAATCACATTTTAATTCAACTTCTCTAAACTCTAAAAGTTCAGGCTTAAATTCTTCATTTATATTCTCAAAGATTAAATCTGCTAAAGCTTTTATAACATCCTCCTGCGTTCCTCCCTGCTCAAGAGCCTTCTCAACATATCCTGTTATATGTGACATGCCCCCAATTAACTCTTCTAGAGCGTCTATAGCCTCGTCTTTTGCTCCAGGTAAAACCTCTATAATCATGCCTCCTGCAGCTTTAACTCTCTGATCAACATCAATCTTCACACCTAGAGCAACAGATGTTGCTTTCTGCTCACTTTGTAAAAAGTAAGAAGTTAAATCTTCTGCAACTTCACCTGATATAAGCTCAATACTTCCAACATAAGGCTCTTTTAAACCTAAATCCTTTGTAACAAAAAGCTGCCCATTTCCTATAGCTTTACCAACATTAAGCTTACCGTTCTCACTCAAAGGCAGCTCTACATCAGGATTTGAAATATATCCTTTCACTCTGCCATCACCGTAAGCCGTTGCAAGAATCTGCTTTGCAGGTCCATCTCCCTGCAAAATAACAGATATACTATTTTCTTCTGACTTTAAATCCAAGCTCATAAGAGCGGTCGCTATCAATACCCTGCCTAATGCTGCAGTAGCAAGAGGAGTAGTCATATGGAGCTTTCTTGATTCCTCCACTATATCTGTCATATTAGCAATATGAACTCTATATGATTTGCTTTTATCTATAGCAGTAAACACTTTATTTCTCATAATCTTTATATTCCTCCACCATTTCATTAACCTTTTTTAATAGTCCCTTAGACTTTTGAGAAAGGTTATACTCAACCTTATCCCAACATATTATATATACCTTTAGTTTTGGCTCTGTACCAGATTTTCTAATTATAAGCTTCCAATCCTCGCCTCTTAACTCTAGTATATTGGATTTTGGAAGCTGCAGTTTTGATTCTTTCACCTTGCCATCATCAAAATTTTCAGTTCCCTCAAAATAATCAAATAAACTATTAGCTTTAAAAATGTCTATTAAATCATTTTTTCTATTTCTCAGGTTATCCATGAAGCTATCCATCAGCTTAGATCCCTCATAGCCTTCAAATACGTAATTAACTGTTTTCTCTAAATAATATCCATAACTCTCATAGACTTCAGATAAAATTTGATCTAGGCTCTTGTTAATATCTTTGCAGTAAGCAACAAGCTTCGCTAATAAAAATGCTGTAGATATGCCATCTTTATCTCTTATTAACTGACTTAACAAAAATCCATTGCCTTCTTCAAAAGCAATAAATAGTTTTTTCCCTTTCAAAGACAGTTCTTCTAATTTCTCGCCCATATATTTAAAGCCTATAAGCGTCTCTTCAACTCCAGCGCCTTCTGCTTCAACAATTTTTTCTATAAGCGGGCTGGATACAATACTTCTTAGAACTTTATAGTTTTTTATTTCATCTTTTCTATCATTTAAAAGAAGCTGCTCCTTGATGTACCAAGACAATAAAGTAGCTACTTGATTACCCGTAAATACTCTATTTCCTGTTGCTAGACCTATTCTATCGCAATCTGGATCTGTAACTATAGCTGCATCTGCTGAAAATCTCTCCATGATTTTTATCGCTTCTCTGTATGTCTCCTCGTACTCTGGGTTAGGATCCGGACAAGTAGGAAAATCTCCATTCTCTTCCCATTGTAAATCAACCTTGTGAATTTTCTTTATTCCCTCTTTTTCAAGCAACTTTGTTATAGGTCTTCTTCCCGTTCCATAAAGAGGACTATATGATAGTTCTATATTTTCTAAATCTCCAGATAACCAATTAAATTCTTTTGAAAGACACTGTATGTATTTATCTTCATTAGCATCATTCAATACTGTTATATTTTCATGATAACTACCACCTATAACTTTTTCTTCATCTAACTCTCTAATAATTTTATTAATCTTCATTAGATTTTCATCAAAAATATCAGTCTTTTCAATAAATCCCAGAATATCTTCAGCTTCATTATCTAAAATCTGATATCCACGATCGTTATATACCTTATATCCGTTGTATATTTTGTTGTTGTGACTAGCTGTTATCATAACACCAAAATCACAGCCTAGATTTCTTATAGCAAAGGACAGAATCGGTACTGCAGTCATATTTTCAAAAATTAGCGCCTCTATACCTTCATTAGCTAATACCAAAGCTGTTGCATTAGCAAACTTTCTAGAGTTATTCCTATTATCATAAGAGATAATTACTTTAGGCTTGCATTTATCACCTTTTGAATATCTCTTACTAAGAATATAAGAGCTCAAACCTTTAGTCGCTTTAGCAACAACAAAGGTATTCATTCTGTTTGTACCTATGCCCATGATGCCTCGTAAGCCAGATGTTCCAAAGGAAAGCTCCCTATAAAAAGAGTCTTCAACAAGAGCATCATCCTTACCCATTTCTTCAAGAAAAGTCAATGCTTCATCAAAGTTATGTAATTGTTTCTTCCATAAATGGTATCTACTTTTCCACTCTGTCATAACAATCTCCTAAGGTATAGGTTATCAATGAAAAAAGCGTGATTTATCACGCTTTTCTGTCCAAAATTTGAACAGTTTCAAAACTGCTCTAAATTTTATTATCTCTCGTTTCCAAGTTGTATTCTAAAACTATACCTCTCATAATATCTCTCATATGCTCCTTAGCAAGTTTTCTGGCATTCTGAGCATCCCCATTTGCTATTTCTTTATACAAAGCTTCATGATCTGAAACAATATCATGGTTTTTTCTAAAATCTCCATAGTATATATGTCTAAATCTTAAAAGTTCTTCCCTAAGTTGTGAAACTAGGTTAATTAGCACCTGATTTTGAGTACCTCTAACGATTACATCGTGAAAATCTGTATCCCAAAATACAATATCATGCCTATCACCTCTATCGAAAGCTTCTTTACACTTTTCCATAGCTTCTCTAAGCTCAACAAGTAAAGAATCTGTAACTCTCTCAGCTGCATAGTAAGCCGACATTCCATCAATTTCTTCTCTAACTTCAAGAATCTCCATAAGCTCCTGTATGCTGATTTTTGTTACATATGCTCCTCTATTAGGAATAATCTTTACTAAGCCATCATCGGCTAACATTTTAATGGCTTCTCTTATAGGTGTTCTACTAGCACCTTTCTCTTTTGAAAGCTCCAGCTCCATCAATCTCATTCCTGGAGGTCTCTGACCATATAGTATCTCCTCTTTAAGCTCTTCATATATGGCTTTTCGAAGAGACTTTTGATTGTTCATCAAATCTTGTCCATTCATACCATTGTCCTCGTCATATAAGTTTCTCTATTTACTGACTTTAACTTATAAAATCCAACCTTCAGTTCTTTCTCGTTTGGAATTAATCCAAAAACTGTCGGTCCACTTCCGCTCATCATAAAAAAGCTATTCTTACATGCTTTTTTCATTTCTTCTTTAGTCTGACAAACAAGTTTATACTTATTTAAGGTGTATGTCTCTAGTACATTTACCATGGTTTTTCTCGCATATTCCACAGTTAAACTCTCCTCTTCAAGAGCTTTTATAACACCTTCATTGTTAGGTCTTTTAATTATCTCATTTAAAACAAGACCTTGATACACTTCTTTAGTTGATACAGAAATAGGCGGCTTACTCACTAAAATAAGTGAATCTAATGGTTTTATGGGCTCTATCTCTGTTCCTTTACCTCTAGCAATCGCACAGAAAGAAGCCATTTTATTCTCTCTAATGCTTTTATCTAAAGCTTTGTTTCCCTTCGCATTTGATATGATAGAAAATGGGATATCGGAGCCTAACTCCTCACTTAGCTTACAAAGTTCTTCCAAGCTTAAACCCAAATTCCAAATATGGTTTAACCCCAGCATGACAGCCGCACAGTCGCTGCTGCCCCCTGCCATTCCGGCAGCGACGGGAAGCTTCTTTCCTATGTCTATACGCAGCTTCCCGCCCTTGTCATTGAAATGCTTTTCGATGACAAGCTGTGCGGCCTTGTAGGCCAAGTTGCGCTGATCCACAGAAATATAATACTTATTTGTCTTCAGTTCTATGTCAATTACAGGTGAATCATTATTTTCCCACCATCTTATGAGAATATCGTCAGCAAGATGAACAGCCTGCATTATCATCTCTAATTTATGAAAACCATCATCGTATTTACCAACAACATCTAAGGTAAGGTTAATTTTGCCATAAGCCTTTAGCTTTATACTCTTCATAACATCACCTTCCTCACATATCCTTAACATTACTATTATATCACATATACCACAAAAAATGGGCAACTTACAGCCCATTTTTTATAAATTTATTTCTTTTTCTTTCCTTTTCCCTTACCTTGCTTGCTAGCTTTGATTTTAGCCTCTATTTCAGCTCTTTTTTTATCTTCTGCTCTCTTCTTGCTTACATATTTAGAGCCTTTTGCCGCAGCTGATGAAACAGATGAAACTTTATAAGTTTTAACTTCTTCAAAGTCTTCATCTTCGTCATAATCGAAATAGTCTTCATCTTCGTCATCTTTACGCTTAGCAGCCTTAGCAGCTTCTTTATCTTTTCTCTTTTTCTCTTCTGCTAATACTTCTTCTAGAGATTTACCAGTTTCTTTTGCCACCTTATATGGATTGAACTTTTCCTGCTTAGCAGCCTGTTTTTTATCTTGTTCTTTTTCTTTTTTCATAGCTCTAGAAGATGCGTATATCATACCAACTATCATAATAGCCATCATGCCCATGGATATCATAGTATTAGTTTTTGAGTTTATTGTCTCAAATTCAACCTCTATATCCTTTTCAAGTTGCCCACCTTCACTAGAAGTGAACGCTTTATCTACAATAAGCTTATATTTTGTTGTTTCTTTCAATTCCTCAGAGCTGTCAACAAGAACTAAAACAACCTTCTTATCTTTCTCATTAAAATAAGTTGTTGTCTTAATTTCTTTACCGTCGCTATCTACAATTTTACAAAGTTTCTTATTAGCCTCAGCATTTTCATCGCTATAAACTTCCTGATTGAAGAAAACTTTCACTCCCATATTCTCAGTAGGAATGCCGTCTGCTCCATTCTTAGGAGAAGTTTTTTCAACCATAAAACCCTGTGCACTCGCTACATCTAAGCCTATGAAAAACACCATAATTAAAACCGAAAATATGGCTGCTAATCTTTTCATTCTTTATTCCTCCGCTTTTCCAATCTCAATTCTTTAAAAAAATTTACAAGAAGCTCTCTACACTCTTCTGCAAGTAAACCATACTCAATCTCTATCTTATGATTTAATTGGTTTTCGTCTGCCAATCTATATTTTGATACGCAAGCTCCTGTTTTTTCATCTAAGGTGCCTATAACAATCTTCTTAACTCTTGCCAAAATACTTGCTCCAACGCACATTAAACATGGCTCACAAGTCACATACAAAGTAGATTGATATAGTCTGCTATACCCTATGTTTGAAGCTGCTTCTTTAATAGCGATAATCTCTGCATGAGCTGTTGGATCCTTATCGCCCTCAATTCTGTTGTATCCTCTGCCAATGATTTTTCCATCTGACACTAAAACAGCTCCAACTGGAACTTCTCCTTCAGAATAAGCTTTTTTTGCCTCATCAATGGCTTCTCTCATAAATTTTTCCATATACTGTAAAATCCTATCATATTTCGCCCTTTTTTTCAATATTTAGGTATAATAAAGTTTAGATTGTCCCTATTAAAACTCCTTTAAAATCTCAATAATTTAAGCGATCTCTCTTTTTATTGATAAGATATGCTACCTCTAGTATAATTAAGCTAAGGAAGAACTCTATACTGAAAGGAAATTTATATGATATTAGATATAATCATTGTAGGCGTTTTTCTACTATTTGCTGCTATAGGTATGAAGAAGGGTTTTATGGCTTCACTAATAGACATGTTCAGGGCCATTTTATCTCTTGTTCTTTGCATATTTCTAGTTCCAATAGTAAGAAAACTTCTAGTTGAAAATAACCATTTGTACAAAGACTTTTTACCTGAGGATGAACTTAGCACTTTCATCCCTAAAATCCTTGAAAACACTTTTTTATCGCCTATTACCGATTTAATTGTAAACACTATTTTATTCATAGTAATATTTATTTTAGTTAAATGGGCTATAAAGATTTTTGCGAAAATGCTATCAAGTAGAGACAAGAAAAGTCTCGTTGGCGGTTTTGATAGTTTTCTAGGCTTCTTATTTGGTTCAATAAAGGGTCTTATAATAATATCTTTAGGTGTTTCTGTAATGCTTCCCCTAATAGATATCTTAGGCTTTAGTAGTTCTATAGATGGGCAAGCTCTCATAGAAAGCTCTTATATAGCTAACTATATATATAACGAGAATCCTCTTTGGAAGCTAACTGTATAATTAGTAGCCTAGTCTTATTATAAGTAAAAAATAAAAAGCGAGCATAACTGCTCGCTTTTCTTTTGCTTTATAAAAGCTTATATTGTTACAATTAAAGGATTTAAAAATTTATAAATGTTTACTAAGTCTGGAAATATCCATCTTAGTGTAAAAAGTCTACTTATGTGACGAACAGGATGATGAACTACATCCACCTGAGCAACCGCCTGAACAATCACAGCTCATGCCCTTACCCTGTTTCTTTCTTCTAAACATATTAGCAACGATCGCTGCAACAACAATTACTAATATTCCTCCGAAAATATAAGTACCCATTTTTCACCTCTTTTCTAGGCTTATGCCTTTAAACGACCTTTCTCCGGTCTAACTAGAAGGTATACAAATGCAGCAACTATTAGGAATGATAGGCCTGTCCATACATTGAATCCACCACCATTAAATAGTACAGCCAAGTGATAAACAGCTAAGCTCACAACGTAAGCTAATCCTGTCTGATAACCTATAGCAATCCATGTCCATTTAGCACTATTCATTTCTCTCTTTATAGCACCTATAGCGGCAAAACATGGAGCACATAGTAAGTTGAATACTAAGAATGAGTAAGCTGCTTCTGGAGAGAAAACTTCTTTCATGTTAGCCCAAATCTGCCATCCATTTTCTGCAACTTCAGATCCTGCATAAAGTACACCGAATGTACCTACTACGTTTTCTTTAGCTATAAGTCCTGTAACTGCTGCAACTGCACTTCTCCAGTTGCCCCAACCTAAAGGAATAAATATCCAAGCAATATATCCACCTATGATAGCAAGTATACTGTCTTCCATTTCTACCATACCGAACTTGCCATCTGCAAATCCATAGCTAGAGCCAAACCATACGAATATTGTTGCAAGCAAGATAACTGTTCCTGCTTTCTTGATGAATGACCATCCTCTTTCCCACATAGATCTTAGAACATTTCCTAGTGTTGGGATATGATATGCAGGTAGCTCCATTACAAATGGTGCTGGATCTCCTGAGAATACCTTTGTCTTCTTAAGAATGATACCGGAACAAATTATAGCTGCAATTCCAACAAAGTAAGCAGATGGTGCTACCCAAGGAGCTCCTTTGAATAGGGCACCTGCAATAAGAGCTATAATTGGCAACTTAGCACTACATGGTATGAATGATGTAGTGATGATAGTCATTCTTCTATCTCTTTCGTTTTCAATTGTACGAGATGCCATAATACCAGGTACACTACATCCTGTTCCTACTAGCATAGGAATAAATGATTTTCCTGATAATCCAAACTTTCTAAAGATTCTATCCATGATGAAAGCTACTCTCGCCATGTATCCACAACCTTCTAAGAAAGCTAAGAATAAGAATAAAACTAACATCTGTGGTACGAATCCTAGAACAGCACCAACGCCGGCGATTATACCATCTACAATCAGCTGCTGTAACCAGTCAGCTGTATTTAGGCTTTCCAATAGCTCACTTGCCATAACTGGAATACCCTTAATCCATGTTCCAAATTCATTTGGATCTGGTTCTTCTACTTTCTGTGCCTCCTGATAATCGGCAAATGTAACATCTAAAGTCTTCTTAATGTTACCTTCATCATCTCTAACTTCAGCTTTAGCAACTAAATCAGCTGCATCTGCAGGCTCTACACTAGCTTCTTCAGCGGCTGCTTCAAAAGATTCTATCTTAAGCTGAGCCATATCATAGTCACCTACAACTTCTTCATACTGAGCAGAACCTTTTCCAAATAAGAAGAATCCGTCTCCGAACAGTCCGTCATTCGCCCAGTCAGTAGCCCATGTACCTACAGTTTGAATTGAGAAATAATAAACTACAAACATAACCAATGCAAATATTGGTAGACCTAACCATCTATTTGTAACGACTCTATCTATTTTATCAGATGTTGTCATCGTATTAATCTCATTTTTCTTATAGCAGTCTCCTATGATTGAGCTTATGTAGTCGTATCTTTCACAAGTGATTAAACTTTCAGCATCATCATCTTCAACTTCTTCTACTTTTGCTATAATACCTTCTATTTTAGATAAAACAGCTGCATCTATGCTTAGCTTTGCAGCAATTTTTTCATCTCTTTCAAACAGCTTTAAAGCGTACCAGCCTTTTTCTATATCTGAAAAGTCTCCTGAAATAAGGCTCTTGATTTCTTCAATAGCCGATTTGATATTTTCTCCAAAGTTATGCTTAGCTACAGTAGATTTATTCATTGTAGCTATTTCAACAGCTTTAGCTGCAGCTTCAACTATACCTTCATTCTTTAAAGCAGAGATTTCAACAACCGGACAGCCAATTTCTTCTGATAGCTTAGCTACATTTATTTCATCTCCTCTTTTTCTTACAATATCAATCATATTAACAGCAATTATCATAGGAATTCCTAGTTCAACAAGCTGACTTGTAAGATATAAGTTTCTCTCTAGATTTGAACCATCAATGATATTTAGAATAGCATCAGGCTTCTCATCTATTAAATAATTTCTCGCTACCACTTCTTCCAAAGTATATGGTGAAAGTGAATATATACCAGGCAGGTCAACAATTGTAACATCCTTGTGCTTTTTTAGTTTACCTTCCTTCTTTTCTACAGTTACACCCGGCCAGTTTCCGACAAACTGATTTGCGCCTGTAAGAGCGTTAAACAGAGTTGTCTTACCACAGTTAGGATTTCCTGCTAATGCAATTTTAATGCCCATACTCTAACAACCTTTCTCAAATAAATTAAACAATTACTACTTTAAGTCTACAAAAATGAAGATTTATTCTTCTATAATCTGAACTTCAATTAACTCAGCATCAGCTTTTCTAATTGAAAGTTGGTATCCTCTAACCGTAAGTTCTAAAGGATCACCTAACGGTGCAACCTTTACAACAGTTACTTCTGCCTTTTTAGTAAGACCCATATCCATTATTCTTCTTTTAACAGCGCCTTCGCCATTAATCTTTGTAACTACAGCTTTTTCACCGATAGCAACATCCTTAAGTGTAACCATACTTGTTATTACCTCCTGCGTAATTAAATTCTTATTTTGTTAGCCATATCTTCACTGATAGCTATTCTAGCTTCTTTAACATTGACAATAAGGTCTCCATTGACCTTAGATATTATAGTCACTTTAGAGCCTTGAACGAAGCCAAGATTCTCTAAATGCTTCTTGATTTCAGGCTTTCCAGTTACTCTTGCAACTACAACCTCGTTTCCTATGCCAGCCATGCTTAAAGGCATAACTACCTCCTATATTTTTAAAATTTTTAAATCTTTGATATTTTACTAACAATAATGTTAGCACTAGCTAATAACATTGTCAATGACCTATTGAAAATTTTTAAACTTTGTGATATATTTATAGGAAGATTTTAAGAGATTTTAATAAATTTTAAGATAAATATGCAAAATACAGGAGAGTTATTATGAAAATAAAGGAATCAGGCGAAAATTATTTAGAGGCTATATTCGTCTTAAGCGAAAGAAACCCTAAGGTTAGAGCTGCAGATATATGTAACTATTTTGGTTATTCTAGACCTACAGTATCGTCTGCCTTGAAACAGTTTAAGAGCGAAGGTTTAGTTAATGTCGATGAAAAGAACATTATAAGCTTAACAGATGAAGGGCTTGCAATAGCAAAGAAGATATATGAAAAACATCAGGTAATTGCAAAAATTCTTATGTCTGTTGGTGTTAAAGACGAGACTGCTTATGCCGATGCTTGTAAGATAGAGCATGATTTAAGTGATGAAAGTTTCTACGCACTAAAAAAGCACTTCTCTATTAGATAGAATAAAATTTACAACAAAAAACTCTGAGGAGTAATCGCTCCTCAGAGTTTTATTTATTTATACAAAGTTTGATATTCTGTCTTAGTCATAGAAAACGACTTTACATCTCTAGGTCTTCCAAGATAGTCGTAATCGGACATTCTCCTTATGCCTTCAAAAGAAAAACCAAGTTTTTCAATTACTCTATATGATTGTATATTGTTTACATTAGTCTGAATAGATAATATATCCAGCTTCCAATAATCAAAAGCTGTTCTTATTAGAGCTTTTGCAGCCTCAACCATGTAACCTTTACCCCAATAATCTTCAGATAAAGAGTATCCCATCTCTGCACTTAAAACATCCGGTCTGTGAATGTCTGGCTCAAACCCAATATTTCCTACTATATTATCATTGTTCTTATCTATTATCTTATAACATATATTTGGTATAAACACTTGATCTATTATAAGTCTAGATTCCTCCATATCTTCATGAGGCTTCCATCCTGCCATTGGACCAACTTTTAAAGATTTAGCAAACTCGTATAATCCCTCGGCATCATAAAGATTAGATTCCCATCTTTTAAGAACTAGTCGTTCTGTCTCTATGTAATTTGATGCTAAAGATTTTTCCCTTATTTTTTGAAATGTATCGTTCAATGCTAGCTCCTATTCAGTAGTGCTAAGGATTTCCTTTTTACTCTCTACCTGACTTACTTTCATATCCTTTATGTCTTCAGGCTTTATATTTTTACTATCAAGTCTAAGTATAGTAGGCCCTAGATATACTGTATCTAAAATATCACCTCTAAGATTTACTTTACTATATTCAGTGAAGTTCTCTCCTTTTAAATACAGTTTGTTTCCAATCTGCATTATTTTATCCAGTTTTATCTTAGATACGCCCATTTGGGTATCAAGGGCCTCCCAAGGGTTGTTGCCATCATAGATAAACCTTTTTCCATATAACATATCATACTGTAAATTTCTAAGGTTTTCTAAGTAATTTTTATCATTTTTATGATTTTGATGGAATGTAGTTAATGTTCCAACTTCTATTCCAAGTCTATCTAAAAGCTCAGCACCTATTTGGTAGCAATAGATATCCTCTTTTATATTTTCCATTGGAAAGTTGCTCCAAATAAAGTAGTCTGTCTGATAGGAACTTCTGCCTCCCTTAAGATTATCCTCTGTTAGATTGTCGATTGCCGGCAAGTGATCACCATACATTACAACTACAATATCCTCATCAAGCTGTTCCATTTCTTTGATAAATTCATTTACAAAATGATCCATTTCATTAATCTGGTTAGCATAATACTCATACTGCCATTTCAAAGCTTCCGTCGGTGCTTTTGTAACCTTTATCTTTGGATTATGTATTACTTTCTCACTAGGATATTTCCCATGCCCTTGAACGGATATAGCATAAATATAATCCTTTTCCTCCGTAGAGCTAAGTGCCGTCTTAATCTGATCTATTAAAACCATGTCTTTAGCCCAGTTTTTTGGAGTTCTTCCAACATTATTCATATACTCAACAGATGTGAAAGTATCATAGCCTAGGTTTGGAAAAACTTTATTTCTTCCATAGAAAACACCTCTGTGGTTGTGAATAGCATGAGTTTTATAACCTATCTCTTTAAGGTTGTATGGTATAGATTCACTAGTTGTCTTGAGCATTATATTTTTATAAGGATATTCTCCTGGTCCAAAAAATTTAACACTCATTCCTGTCATACTTTCAAATTCAGTATTGGCAGTTCCTGCTCCTACAGAAGGAACCGTTATTCTACCTGAGGATGTTTCTTCATAAAGTCTTCTTAAGTTTGGTATAGGATCTTCAGAGAATTCTATACCCTTTACAGTGAGAGGATCCATAAGAGACTCCAGCTGAACAAAAACTATGTTAGGAGTTTTTCCTTTAACTATGCCCTTTGTCTTTCCCACTGTCGTTTTTAATTCCTTTTCTGTAAAAGCACCCTTTATTATATCTTCATTATAAACTGGAGGCTTCTTTACACCAGTGTTAAGCCATGTATTTATAAAGCAATATGGAACGCCATTGTCCCTGTAACCGTAGGCTAAGTTCGGAAAATATGTATCTAATATACCTTTATTGATAAGTAGTCCACTTGCAGAAAAAGCAATAGTTATTACGAATACTATACCAATAATGTCCTTCTTGTAGTCCATCTGCTCCTTTTTAGGAGCTTTTCTCCACAACAATATAATACCTACAACGACTAAAACTCCCCCTGCAATCATGAGACCTATTTGAGTTTTAGATAAATATGTCGTTGCAAGCGAAAGTCCATCCTTCATTGACTGTATATCATAAACAGTAAAAGGTGTCATTCTATTGGCTAAGATAATACCATTTGTGATACCCAGCGCTAACCATATAGCACTCATTATGGTAAAGAAAAATATTCTTCTTTTAAATAGGGATACAAAAGAAAAAGAAACCAATATAATAAGAACATTGTACATGAAAACTAGAGGATTCTGAGCTAAAAACTTCAGTCCTCCAAGAGCATTCTGTCTCGCCAATGTCTCTATTATTAAATTTAATACAAAGGATAAAACTAAAGCAGTGCCAACAGTGTGCTTTACAATTCCTCTGGCAAAATTTCTTATAAACTTCAAAATAATTCCTCTTTTCCTTAAGCCTTTCTAGAAAATATTATATTTGCAAGTCGTCCGAACTCTTCCATTGAAAGAGTCTCAGCTCTTCTTTTTTCATCGATATTACAAACCTTTAGCACTTCTGATATATCTTCTTTACTCATAGATAAACCCGTTGATAAAGAATTTAAAAGTGTCTTTCTTCTCTGTCCAAAACCGGCCTTAACAACTCTAAAAAAGCAATTTCTATCATCTAAAACTATGTCCTTTTCTTTTTTAATATCTAGCCTCAAAACTGTAGAGTCCACTTTAGGAGGTGGTACAAAGACGTTCTTTGGAACATTTACAATTCTATTTACTTGGCAGTAGTACTGAACTGCCACAGATAAAGCTCCTCTCGCTTTAGTATTTTCCTTAGCCTCAATCCTATCTGCAACTTCCTTTTGCATCATTACAGTTATACTGTCAGCAGGAACGTTTTCCTCTAAAAGCTTCATAATAATAGGTGTAGTTATATAGTATGGAAGGTTTCCTACAACTCTTACCTTTTCAAATTCTATACCTCTAGCCTTAATTTCATTCAAAACTTGATTTATATCAACCTTTAAAATATCTTTATTAATAACTTCAACATTATCTAAACCTTCAAGTGTATATTCCAGTATTGGAATAAGTCTAGTATCGAGTTCAACAGCAACGACATGTTTAGCTGCTTGAGCCAGTTCTCTAGTTATTACACCAATTCCAGGGCCTATTTCTATAACTAGGTCTTCCTCTCCTATATTTGATCTCTCAATAATGCTATCTATGATATTTTTATCTACAAGAAAATTTTGACCTAAACTCTTAGATAGAGAAAAGCCAAATTTTTCTTTTATATCTTTTATTGTAACCGGTGAATATAATTTCATTTCTATATTTTCATCCCTATATTTAATATTGCTAAAGTTTTTTAACTCCATTAAAAAACTCTTCTCTAGATATTCCAAAGCCATTAAGTTTTTTCAGAAAGCTGCTGCTGTTTGCATAACCTATTCCTAAAATTTTCCCCAGTTTCTGTCTTCTATCTTTACTTTGAGTAAAACCAACAAGCCCGGCCTTTACCATATCATCCATCGAAAACACATCATCTTCTTTTTGCCAGTTCACTTTCGCACTTTTTAATGCATTTATTATACTCTGGGGACTAGCATTCTCAATTCCTATATCGTTTCCCTTTTTAGCATCTTCTCTTATTAAGTGAGCTTCTTTGGCTTTTGGAAATCTTTCTAAAATCCTTTTTCTTATTTGGTCTCCAGCATGGTCTGGGTCAGTAAAAACAATAATACCTCTATCTTGATAAGCTTTTTCTATTAGTTTAAAGGTTTTTTCAGATATTCCAAAACCATGAGTCTCTATGGTTTGAGCATCCAGAGCTTGCTTTATAGCCCTTGTATCATCTCTTCCTTCAACCACTATAATTTCTTTAATTTCCATACTTTAGTTCTGTGTCTCTTCCTCTTTATTTTCCTGCTCCGGAACATATATAATTTCTCCTGGAAGAACTAAGTTTAGCTCTTCTCTGGCTTTCTTTTCTATATATTCTAGTGAATCGATATGCTTTATATCTTCTTCCAGTTGCTTTTTCTGCTCTGTCAATTGTTGATTTTCTTTTTTTAAAGAGTTTCTTTCAATAAGAAGTCCGATTATTTTATAGGTTGAGTAGCCAAATACAAGCAAAAATAGCAGCGCCAATAACATCATTCTTTTTCTCTTCTCCGCTTTTCTCTTAGGCGAAAGAGTTTGCTTTTTGGTGCTCTTAGCCACTTTGTCCTTACCTTTTCTAGTCTTGGAGCTCTTGCTCTTTCTGGCTTTTTCTAGATCTATAATTTTGCTTTCTGACATTTCAACCTCCTTTCTACATCCTTCCATTATACCATAATTGAATAATATTTTTATATATTCTCTTCTCCAACGACAACAGATAGGTTATCTAACACTCTTGTTTTTAGTCTGCTGCACACATATACGCTAATTACAGCCATAGCAATTATACCACCCATCAGCGATACAACGATACTACCTAATGGAACAATATACCCTGTTATCCCAGCTGTCGATACTGCACTATATGGAATATATAGTAACACTAACGATAAAATCAGACCTTGAAATAGACTTCTTAAAACAAGCATCATATTTTCCATAATAATCATCTTATAAAGCCTTTTTTCCTCTAATCCTATCAGAGTCAAACTTATAAGCTCCAGTCTTCTCGTCTCAATATTTGAAGATATGGCATTAAAAGCATTAGCAGCGGCAATAATTCCAATTAAAAAGCTAAAAGCATAGGCAAATACTGTAACAACTAGCATTATGCCATTTATTTCTTCCTTTAAAACCTCTAAATTTTCTACTCTGTCTATATTGATATTTTCATCTTTTATATATTTATTAATTTCATCGATTACCTTAACAGGATTCTTAGATTCTATCAAGATTTCTTCTTTACTTATTTGATCTCTATGATAATAAATGTGCTCCTTAGCAAAACTTTCTGAAGTTACAATAGATTTTTGATCTAAATAGGATGATAATCCTTTAGGAATTTCTTTCGTATATGAGTCTATAACTATATTTCTATTACCATCCATGTCTAATGATAAGGATAGACTATTCTTCTCACCATCGAAAACATGCACCTTCTCAACCTTATTTGTAGATGGATCATAATCGGTGATGTAGTCTAACCCCACAATATTAGTATTGGAATTCTTATCTATCTTTTTTATTAAATTCGTATTTTCCAAATGATTTATATACCTTCTGTAACTATCATCATCCAAAATATACATATCATAATCTATCCTATCAATACCTATATAAAGAGGCAATTTTACCTTTTTATAAAATATACGATTAGTTGGAGATTTTGCAATATCCTTGTTATCTTTTAAATCTTCAAAAATATCATTGATACTACCTACATTATCTGCACTCTCATTACTTATTGAAACATTATATCTTTCTGCTCTAGATAAGACTTCTGTCTCAGTAGTCTGAGCATATTTAATTACTCCTGTTCCTGTAACCAAAAGAGTTACAGCCA
>CAMCQA010000005.1 GCA_945876935.1 uncultured Clostridia bacterium
CGTGTTCTCCTAAAAATATAGCAACTTCATGCTGACCCATTGGATATAGGTTAATAAGTTCAACACTTGCAACCTGATTATCAACTATATTATAAAATTTGAAATTTTCACAATGTCCAAAATGATTGAAAATTTTACCTTCGTTATATGTAACTGCTATTTTCATCTCTATACCTCCTATTTTTTATATATATTCCCATATAGAAACAAGTTAAACATTTATGAAGAAACAAAGTTAGTTTTATGGAAAGATTAGTTAAGTTGTGATATAATTATTGGTACGTTTTTAATAAGAAATAAAGCATAGGTAGCTTTACATATTTTAGAATATACTGAAAAATAGGAAGGTAATTTAGAGATGGAATTGAAAGTAAAACAACTTTATAGGGAAACAGAAAAATTTTCAGATAAAGAGGTCGTTATCAGAGGCTGGATTAGAACTAATAGAGGTTCAAATAAGTTTGGATTTTTAGAAGTAAATGATGGAAGCTTCTTTAAGTCAGTGCAGGTTGTGTATGAAAATGATAATTTAGATAACTTTGATGAAGTTTCAAAACTGCCTATTTCCACAGCTGTTAGAGTTGAAGGTATCCTTGTTATAACTCCAGATGCTAAGCAGCCTTTTGAGATAAAAGCAAATAATATAGTAGTTGAAGGTAGTTCTTCATCTGATTATCCACTTCAGAAGAAGAGACACAGTCTTGAGTACCTTAGAGAAATTGCTCACCTTAGACCTAGAAGCAATACGTTTTCAGCAGTTTTTAGAGTGAGATCTTTGGTTGCTCATGCAATTCATTGCTTCTTCCAGGATAGAGGCTTCGTATACGTTCATACTCCGATCATAACAGGTAGTGATGCTGAGGGTGCAGGAGAGATGTTCAGAGTAACAACTTTAGACCTTGAAAATATTCCGTCAAAAGATGGTAATATAGATTTTTCACAGGACTTTTTTGGAAAAGAGGCAAGCCTTACTGTATCAGGACAGCTTGAAGGAGAAATATTTGCTCATGCATTTAGCGATATATACACTTTTGGACCAACTTTTAGAGCAGAGAACTCAAATACTACTCGTCATGCATCAGAATTTTGGATGATTGAGCCAGAGATGGCATTTTGCGATCTAGAAGGAAATATGTCAGTAGCTGAAGATATGATAAAGTATATTATCAGTTATGTAATGGAGCATGCTCCAGAAGAAATGGAATTTTTCAATAGCTTTGTAGATAAGGGGCTTTTGGCTAGATTAGATAATATAATAAACTCCGAGTTTGGAAAAGTTACGTATACAGAAGCAGTAGAAATTTTAGAAAAGTCAGGAAAAGAATTTGAATATCCTGTTTCTTGGGGAATAGATTTACAAACGGAGCATGAGAGATACTTAACAGAAGAAGTGTTTAAAAAACCGGTCTTTGTAACAAACTATCCGAAGGATATAAAGGCTTTCTATATGAGACTTAACGATGATGGAAAGACTGTTGCGGCATGCGATTTGTTAGTTCCAGGAATAGGCGAGATAATTGGAGGAAGTCAGAGAGAAGAAAGGCTTGATCTGCTTACTGAAAGAATGGAAGAGTCAGGTCTTAACAAGGAAGACTACTGGTGGTATTTGGAACTTAGAAAATATGGTGGAGTTGTTCATTCCGGATATGGTCTAGGATTTGAAAGAATGATTATGTACATAACTGGTATGGGTAATATCAGAGACGTGCTACCATTCCCTAGAACGCCTAAGAATGCAGAGTTTTAATATACTATAAAAGCGAAAGAGAATTGGAGCTAGGGGTGCTGATATGCACCTCTAGTTTTGTAAATAGGCCTATGGTCATGGAGGTAAAATGAATATAGGTATAGTGTTTTTCACAGATAATGGAAGAGTTTTATGTGAAAAAATAGAGAAGCTTTTGAATGGTAAACAATACAGAGAGAAAGAGATTGCTCTAGAGATAAGAAACAAAGAAGAGAAATTATCTCATTGGGTTGAGAAAGCATTTAAAGAAAAGGATGCTATTATATTTATTTCAGCCACTGGCATTGCTGTCAGAAGTATTGCTCCATTTATAAAATCAAAAACGACTGATCCAGCAGTAATTGTTATAGATGATATGGGCACTTTTGTTATTTCTCTATTATCCGGACATGTGGGCGGTGCAAATGGACTTACAACATTGATAGCAGATGAGCTGAAAGGACAGCCAGTTATTACTACAGCGACCGATGTTAGCAATAAGCTGGCCATTGACTCGTGGGCAGTAGAGAATGGTCTTATCATTGACAATATAAAGCCTGCTAAAGATATTGCGATGGATATCCTTGCTGGGAAATTGATTAAGACGAGAAGCTTAGTTAATATGAATATAAAAGATGAGCAAATATTTTTAGTAGATGATACCCCTAGGGATAGAGGAATAAATATAAGTTATAAAAATGATAAAATATTTGATCATGAGCTGAAACTAATTCCTAAGATTATAACTTTAGGTATAGGTTGCAGAAGGGGTAAAAGCAAAGAAGAGATAGAAGAGCTTGTCAATAAAGCTTTGAAGGAAGAAAATATAGATATAAGAAGCATAAAAAACATAGCTTCAATAGATTTAAAAAAAGATGAAATTGGACTTATTGAGTTTGCAAGAAGTCTTGGTGTGGAATTTATTACATATACAAGTGATGAATTAAAAAATGTAAAAGGTGACTTTCCACCATCAAGCTTTGTAAGTTCTGTTACAGGTGTAGACAATGTTTGTCAGAGAGCAGCTGTTTTGGCTAGTGATAATGGAAATGTAATAAGAGAAAAAACATCTTTAAATGGTGTAACTTTATCGATTGCAAAGAAAGAGATTATTCTGGAAATTTAGTATGGAGGATGCTATGTATAGAGGAAGAAGACTTAGAATACTAGAAAATATAAGGGAGCTTACAAGAGAAACTAGAGTTTCTAAAAAGTCCTTGATATATCCAATGTTCATTGAGGAAGGTAGTGGTATAGTTAAAGAGATACCATCTATGCCAGGTCAGTTTAGATATAGCACAGATACAATGATAGACAAGTTGAAAGATGTGCTTAGCTGGGGCGTAACGAGCGTTATGTTTTTTGGCATTCCTAAAGAAAAGGATGAAGTAGGAAGCGGTGCATACGATCCACATGGTATCGTTCAGGAGGCTCTAAGAATAGCAAAGAAAGAAGTTCCAGAGATTACATATATCGGTGATGTCTGCATGTGTGAATACACTTCTCATGGTCACTGTGGAATAGCTTGTGAACATACGGTAGACAATGATAAAACTCTGCCTTTACTATGTAAGACAGCTGTTACTCAAGTAGAAGCTGGAGCTGATATGGTCGCTCCATCTGATATGATGGATGGGAGAATAGAGGCAATAAGAGAAGCATTAGATGAAGCAGGATACTACAATACTCCTATCATGTCATATGCAGCAAAATACGCATCAGCTTTTTATGGGCCATTTAGAGATGCGGCAGGCTCCGATGGATTTAAAGGCGATAGAAAATCTTATCAGATGGATTATCACAATAGAAGACAGGCAGTTATGGAGGCTGTATCAGACATAGAAGAAGGAGCAGACATAATAATGGTTAAACCAGCTCTTGCATACCTAGACATTATAAGAGAGCTGAAAGATATAACAGATGTTCCTGTTGCAGCTTACAGTGTTAGTGGAGAATACTCTATGATAAAAATGGGAGCTAAGGCTGGTGTTATAGATGAAAAAGAGATTATTGCTGAAACTGCTATAAGTATATTTAGGGCAGGTGCAGACATTCTTATTACATATTTTGCAAAAGAGATTGCAGAGATGATAGATAGAGGAGAAATAGGATAATTAAGGTGAAAACTATGAAAGTACAGAATATATCCAAGTCAGAAAATCTTTTTGAAGAAGCAAAAAAATATATTCCTGGAGGCGTAAACAGCCCTGCTAGAGCTTTTCAGTCTGTTTATGCAACTCCAAGATTTATAAGCGAGGCAGATAAGCAGTTCATATTCGATGAAGATGGAAATAAATATATTGACTATGTGGGATCATGGGGACCTATGATTCTTGGAAACAACAGTGATACTATAAGAGATGCTGTTTTAAATCAGATTCCAAAGGGACTTAGCTACGGAGCAGCTACATCACAGGAAACGGAGATGGCTAAGCTATTATGTGAATTAGTTCCAGCCTTTGAGAAGGTAAGAATGGTTACATCTGGAACAGAGGCTACAATGAGTGCCATTAGAGCTGCTAGAGGATATACGGGAAGAGATAAAATAATTAAGTTTATTGGCTGCTATCATGGTCACCACGATGCTCTTCTAGTGAAAGCCGGTTCAGGTCTTATTACAAAAGGTTCAGAGCCAGATAGCTCAGGTGTTACAGAAGGTAATGCAAAAGATACTCTTTTAGCTGTATATAACGATATTGACAGCGTAAAGAAGCTGTTTGAAGATAATAAAGGAGAAGTTGCAGCTCTTATTGTAGAGCCAGTTGCAGCAAATATGGGAGTTGTTTTACCTAAAGAAGGTTTTCTTAAGGAGCTTAGGAAGCTTTGTACAGATGAAGGTGCTGTTCTAATCTTCGATGAGGTTATAACCGGCTTCAGGATAGCTTTAGGTGGCGCGCAGGAAGTTTTTGGTGTAGTTCCAGATATGGCAACCTTTGGTAAGATTATTGGAGGAGGTCTTCCAGTGGGCGCTTATGGTGGTAAAAAAGAAATAATGGATACTATTGCGCCTCTGGGAAAAGTATATCAAGCTGGGACGCTTGCAGGAAACCCTGTTGCTGTAGCTGCAGGCATTGCTCAACTTAAATTCTTAAGAGATAATCCTAAGGTATATGAAGAAATTGAAAGGCTCTCAAAAAAACTTTTTGACGGATATGAGAAAGCTATAAAAGAGTCAGGTAAGAAGCTTACTATGAATAGAATAGGATCTATCGGTACGTTATTCTTTACAGAAAATGAAGTGAATAACTATGACGATGCCAAGATGAGTGATACAGATGAGTTTGCAAGATATTTTCGTCATATGATGGAGAGAGGAAATTATATTGCTCCATCACAGTTTGAAGCAATGTTCATATCTTTTGCCCACACTGATGAGGATATAGATAAGACCGTTGAGGACTTTAAAGAGTACATAGGCACGTTATAAATAAATTGATTAGGCTAAATTTAGCCATAGAGAGCAGCTAATTGCTATAAAGAAAGGATAACTGAAAGATCAGTTAAAGGTTTATATGAAAAATATAAGCATTGTAGGAATAGGTATGGGAAACATTGATACCATAACTATTAAAGCTTTAGAAAAGATTAAAACGGCAGAAGTTCTCATAGGAGCAGAAAGAATGATTGAATCTCTTAAAGTTCTATGGGATGCTGATAAATGGGAGAAAATAAAAAAAGATTTTTCTATTGCTCCATTAAAAATACTTGATGCTATTGAAAATTTGGGATTAGAAGATGATAACATTGTAATTCTTATGTCTGGAGATACAGGATTTTTCAGTGGCACAAAAAAACTTTCAAAAGAGTTAAAAGAAAGAAATATTAACTGTGAAATACTTCCTGGAATAAGCTCGTTATCATACCTAAGCTCAAAGGTTGGAGAGAGCTGGGGAGAGTTAAAGATTGTTAGCTTGCATGGTAGAAAAGGAAATCCTGCTGGCTATGTTATGAAAAATGATGGAGTTTTCTTTCTTCTAGATAAGAAGAATACTCCAGCCGCAGTATGTGAATGTCTTGTTGGCGCTGGACTTGGTGATAGCCAGGTTATTATAGGTGAGCGTCTCTCTTATGAAGATGAAAAGATATCAAATGGAAAGGCTAGAGATTTTGTTGAATCAGAGTTTGATAGCTTATCTGTAATGATTGTTAAGAGATCTGGAGAGCTAAATATCCAGAGTTATACTTTGGGAATTTCAGATGATGACTTCATAAGAGGAAAGGTTCCTATGACGAAGGAAGAAGTTAGAACCATTTCTATATCTAAATTAGGGATAAAACCGAGCGATATTATATATGATGTTGGAGCTGGAACGGGATCCGTTGCAATAGAGATGGCTCTTCAAGCTCCTTATGGAAAAGTTTATGCTATAGAGACTAAACCTGAGGCAGTTGATCTCATAAAGGTGAATAAAGAGAAGTTTTATGCTCATAATTTAGAGGTTATATCGGGTCTTGCCCCAGAAGCTTTTTCTGAACTTCCAGCCCCAGATAAAGTGTTTATCGGTGGAAGTAAAGGGAATATGAAGGAGATTATACTTCAGATTTTAGATAAAAATCCAGATGTTAAATTTGTTATAAACGCTATCGCTCTTGAAACTTTAAGCGAAGTAATAGCTATTTTCAAGGAGTTAGAGTTTTCTAAGACGGATATTATTCAAATGGCAGTTACAAGGACTAAGAAGGTTGCTAGCTACACTATGCTAGATGCTATAAATCCAATTTTTATAGCAGTAGCTGAAAAGTAGTTCGTGACACTATATTAAGTTTATTTCAGTAATAGTTTGTAAAGATAAGTAAAAGATATGAAAAATTTGACTACACCTAGAGTGTTAATAGGAGCCACTGGTAGTGGAGTAGGTAAGACTACAGTGGTGTGTGCTATTTTAAAGGCATTGAAAAATAGAAAAAAGAAAGTTGTATCTTTCAAGTGTGGACCAGACTATATAGATCCTATGTTTCATAGAAGAGTTCTAGATATACCATCGTCTAACTTGGACTTATTTTTTAATGACAAAAATACAGTAAGATCTCTTATGGCAGACCATATTGAGCTAAACGAAGCTGATATCGCTGTTGTAGAAGGTGTAATGGGATACTATGATGGTCTTGCAGGGATTTCCAGTGAGGCCAGCAGTTATGATCTTGCAAAGGCAACAGATACACCAGGAATACTAATCGTAGATGGTAGAGGTAAGTCTGTATCCATACTTGCTGAAATAAAAGGATTTTTAGAGTTTGAAGAAAACAGTCATATAAAAGGCGTTATTATAAACAGAATGTCTCCTATGATGTATAAGGAACTAAAGTCTTTAATTGAAGATAGAATGGATATAAAAGTTTTAGGATTCTTACCAAAGAATGAAGATATAGCTCTTGAAAGTAGACATTTAGGGCTTGTTACAGCAGAGGAGATAAAAGATTTAGATAAGTTAATTGATAAGCTAGGTACTGCAGCAGAGGAGTACCTTGATATAGATGGCATTTTAGAGCTTGCAGCTTTAACCAGGGAAGTGGAGTATGAGGGGGTCACTGTGAGGAAGCTGGGAAGCGTTAACATAGCCATAGCAATGGATAAGGCTTTTTCTTTTTACTATGATGCTAATTTGAGGCTTCTTGAGAAAATGGGAGCAAACCTAAAGTTCTTTAGTCCTGTTAATCAGGAGAGACTTCCTGAGGACAGCCATGCGCTGATTATCGGAGGAGGATATCCAGAGCTTTATTTAAAGGAGCTTGAAAATAACGAAGGTCTAAAGGAAGATATAAGAATTTGTAGTGAGAAGAATATGCCTATACTGGCTGAATGCGGTGGTTTTATGTACCTTCACCAGTGGATTGAAGATGAAAAAGGTGTGAAGTACAATATGGCAGGCTTAATAGAAGGAGGATCTTTTCCAACAGGAAAGTTAGGTCGATTTGGATATATAGACGTGGAAACTCTTGAGGATACAGTTTTAGGAAAAGCTGGAGTCAAGTTTAAAGCCCACGAGTTTCATTATTGGGATAGTGAAAATCCAGGCGATGCAGCAAATGGAAAGAAGCCTCTCAGAAAGAGAAATTGGAATTGTATTCACAGCTTTAATAAGGTTTTTGCAGGCTATCCTCATATACATTATTTTTCTAATATAAAGATGATTGAGGAATTCTACAAAAGTGTTTTGCAATATAAGGAGAACCTTCATGTTTAGAGAAATGCGAAGAATAGAAAAATCTATGAATCTTGATGAAGTTATGAAAAGACTTGATGAAGCTAGTCATGGTATTTTATGCGTGCATGGAGATCACGGATATCCGTTTGGAGTGCCGGTAAGCTACAGCGTGTGGAATGATAAGATAGTCGTTCATTGTGCTTCGGAAGGACACAAGATTGAATCGATAAAAAAAGACGAGAAAGTTTCATTTACTATTGTCCTAAAAGATGAAATTGATCAATCTAGATTTACGACAGACTATGAAAGTATTGTGGCTTATGGAAGAGCAAAGATATTAGATGACTTAGACGACAAGAAGGCAGCTCTATTAACATTGATAGAAAAATATAGTCCTGATTTTATCGAGGGTGGTAAAAAATATATTCAGGCTTCAGCCGCAAAGACCTGTGTACTATTAGTTGAAATTGAGAGTATTACAGGAAAGAGAAGTAAAAAATAGTGGAAAATAAAAAAATCATACAGTTTAGAAATATCGTTAAGGAATTTGACGGACAGGTGGTTTTGAAGAGTATTGATCTTGACATTAACGAAAATGAATTTGTTACTCTTCTAGGACCAAGTGGTTGTGGGAAAACGACTTTATTAAGAATCTTAGGCGGTTTTTTAGATGCCAATGAAGGAGAGATAATCTTTGATGGAGAGGAAATTAGCAAAGTTCCACCTCATAAAAGAGAATTGAATACAGTTTTCCAAAAGTATGCTCTATTCCCTCACATGAGCGTAGGAGAAAATATTGCTTTCGGTCTAAAGATTAAGAAGATGAACGATGGCGTTATAGAGCAAAAAGTTATGAAAATGCTAAAGCTAATAGGTCTAGAAGGATATGAAAACAAAGATGTTACAAAGCTTTCTGGTGGACAACAGCAGAGAGTTGCTATTGCGAGAGCTTTGGTAAATGAGCCTAAAGTCCTTCTTTTAGATGAACCTTTAGGAGCTCTTGACCTAAAACTTAGAAAAGAGATGCAGTATGAGCTTAAGAGAATACAGAAGGAAGTGGGCATTACATTTATCTATGTAACCCACGACCAGGAAGAAGCTCTAACAATGTCTGATAAAATTGTTGTAATGAACAAGGGAGAAATTTATCAAGTTGGAACACCTGTTGAAATTTACAATGAACCTGAAAACAGATTTGTTGCAAGCTTCATAGGGGAGAGCAACATAGTTCCTGGTATAATGCTAGAGGATTACAAAGTAAAGTTTGATGATAAGACATTTGATTGCGTTGACTTTGGATTTAAAGAAAATGAAGCTGTAGATATTGTCATAAGACCTGAAGACTTAGATATCGTTGAGAGAGGAAAAGGTAAAATTTCAGGTCAAGTTGAGGATGTTTTCTTCAAAGGTGTATACTATGACGTAACAGTTGAGACTGTTGAAGGTACAAGTGTAACAGTTGATATGGAAGTTGTTAAAGAGCATGAGATTACAAGTGCTGATGGTAAGGAGAAAATCTCAGCTAACGATTTCTATGTTGACATAGAGGATATGGCAAGCTTAGATGAAAAAGAAATTATAGCAAGAGCTGATGCTCAGGCATGGAATCCTGAAACAGATGACTATATAGCCATATCAAAGATAGAATACGATTTAAAAGAGGAGCTTGGTTCTTACTCAATTAAATTTTCAACAAATAGCGGAACGGCTATAGAGAGAAAGATTTATGTTATAGACCAGCCTTATGTGAGAAATGAGAAGGCTAATGAAGCAGTAAGCGCTTTCAATTTCTATAAGACTGTTGAAGAAATAAGTGAATCAGTTGCTCTTGATACAGACCTTAAAACTTGGGCTAATGCTCAGGGATGGAAACTTAATAACGAGGAAGAAAGTGTAGACATATATGTAAGCTACGATTTCGATCCAGAAGAAGTTAAGGAAGGCAAGTATAAGGTTACTTTTTCAACGGAAGGAAGAGAATTTAAGGTTAATACTACAGATTTTGTGGAGGTTGGTACAGAAGTTGATCTTACTTTCTTCCCAGAAGATATACATGTTATGAAGAAGAGGGTTTTTTAAATGAAGAAAATTTCGCATTTAGCAGTGCCATACGTGGTCTGGACGATTTTACTTCTAGCCCTTCCTATGGTGCTCATAGTATTCTATTCTGTAGTTGGAGAAGGAAACACAATACTGGATGTATCTTTTACAATTGACAACTACAAAAAGTTTTTTACAGATAAAGATTTCTTAATTGTTCTTTGGAGATCTGTTAAGATTGCTCTTGAAACGACAGTAATATGCATCTTAGTAGGCTACCCTATCGCCTATTTTATCTCTAGAAGCGAAGAGAAATATAGAAATCTATTTATATTATTAGTGACAATACCTATGTGGATAAATATGCTTGTTAGAACATATGCTTGGATAGGTATACTTTCAGAAAACGGTGTAGCTAATAAGATATTGAGCTTTATCGGACTTGGAGATGTTCAGCTTATTCATACTCAGGGAGCTGTAATCTTAGGGATGGTTTACAACTTTATACCTTTTATGATATTGCAGATAAATTCATCTCTATCCAAGATGGATAACTCTCTGCTTGAGGCTAGCCAGGATCTTGGAGCAGATGGAAAGACAACTTTTATGAAGATTGTTCTACCGTTATCATTGCCGGGAGTAGTTAGTGGTATAGCACTAGTATTTTTACCTAGTGTAAGCTCTTTCTTCATTCCGAAGATGCTTGGGGGAGGCCAGTTCTTCCTAATCGGTAATGTTATAGAGAATCAGTTTATAACTGTTGGAGAATGGTCCTTTGGAAGTGCTATATCGGTAATTATGGCAGCTCTTATGATGCTAAGTATGTATGTAGTTAGAGCCATAGAAAAGAAGAATAAAGTAGATAGGGGGGATGACTAGATGAAAAAAGATAAAAGAATTTTCGGAAAGTTTATCTTCAGCAGTGCTATGATATTTTTCTATCTTCCGATTTTATATGTAGTGATATTTTCTTTTAACTCATCTAAATCCTTAACAAGTTTTTCAGGATTTAGTTTGGAGTGGTACAAGAGGATAAGTGAAAGTAGCGAGATGATGGTTGCTCTATATACGACCATTGCAGTAGCTGTTATAGCTACTATAGTTTCTACTTTTATAGGGACGATTAGTGCGATTGGATTGTTCAAGTCAAATAAGCTTATAAAAAGGCTGATTGGGCAAATCAACGATCTTCCTATTATGAATCCGGAGATTGTTACAGCGATAGGCTTGATGCTTCTTTTTATAACATTCAAAGTTGAAAGAGGCCTTCTAACTATGTTGCTGGCTCACATCTCATTTTGTATACCTTACGTTATATTAAGTGTTATGCCAAAGATTAAATCGCTCGACGAAAACTTGGCAGAGGCTGCTATGGATTTGGGAGCTACTCCTTGGCAGGCTTTATATAAGGTGATAGTTCCACAAATAAAGCCAGGTATTATAGCTGGAGCTTTAATAGCATTTACTATGTCAGTTGATGATTTTGTAATATCTTACTTCGTATCAGGTAGAGGTGTAAAGAACTTAAGTATGGTTGTATACACTATGAGTAAGAGAATAAACCCTAGTATTAATGCAATTTCAACCCTTATTATTGTGGCTATAACTATTGTACTTATAGTTATAAATGTTGCTCCAGTGATAAGAAGAAAGATAGACTCTAGCAATGCTAAGGAAAAGCATTTTCTTGCAAAAAAGAGTAAGGCTCCAACTATTATGGTAGTCGCTGGTGCATTGCTTCTATTTATATTTTCATTTAACTTTTTCTTTGCTAGCGGTGGAAAGTATGAAGGTAAGACTCTCCATGTTTACAACTGGGGTGAATATACAGATCCAGAAACAATAGCTGAATTTGAAAGAGAGACGGGTGCTAAGGTTGTCCTGGATAACTTTGACTCAAATGAACAGATGTATATAAAGCTAGCTAATGGAGAAAGTTATGATGTTATCTTCCCAAGTGACTATATGATAGAGAGACTTATTCAGGAAGATATGATTCAAAAGCTTGATAAGAGCAAATTAGACTTTTTGGATGACATTTATCCGGGGGTTAGAAACCTTGATTACGATCCGAACAATGAGTATTCTGTTCCTTACTTCTGGGGAACTGTTGGAATTCTTTACGATACGGAGAAGGTAAGCGAGGAAGAAGTAGCAGAGCAAGGTTTTGATATTTTTAGAAATCCTAAATACAAAGGAGAAACTTATTTATATGATTCAGAGAGAGACTCTTTCATGATGGCTCTTAAAGCTTTAGGATATTCTATGAACACTCAGAGCGAAGAAGAACTAAATGAAGCGTACAATTGGCTTTTAGATGCAGTTGAAACGACAGAACCGGAAATTGTTACAGATGAGATTATAGATAATATGGCTCAAGGTAGAAAAGCTTTGGCGATTATGTACTCTGGAGATGCAGCTTTCGCTATGTCAGAAAATGAATCTATGGCATTCCATCTACCAAATAGTGGTACTAACCTTTGGTCAGATGCTATGGTAATTCCAAAGAATGCAAAAGAAGTTGAATTAGCTCATGAATTTATAAGGTTCAATTCATCTTATGAAACTACTATAAAGAACTCTAACTTTGTAGGATACACAGCATCAAATGAAGAAGCTTTTGACTTCTTGAGAACGGACAAAGAGTACTTTGGAGAAATAGATGCATATACTCCTAGAGTAGGTTATGAAAAAGATGAAATATTCCATTACGATGAAGAAATGAGAAAGATAATGGCAAATCTTTGGAGTAAAGTTAAAATACTTGCGACTTCCAAATAGAGTACATTAAGTCATTTGGAAGCTACTGGTATAGAAGCTAACTCTAATATAGGCTCCCATAATATCGTTGATTTTATGGGAGCTTTGTGTTAGTATTATACTAAATTGTTGAAATTATAGTAAAAAAATGAAGGAGAAATTATGAAAGGATTTTTGAATGCATGGAACAAAATTAGCCTGGTTCAGAAAATTATAATCGGTTTAATTATCGGTGCTCTATTAGGACACTTCTTCCCAGAAGAATTGGCACTTATTTCTGTTCTAGGTAATCTTTTTGTAGGAGCTTTGAAAGCGGTTGCACCAGTTTTGGTATTATTTTTAGTTATGTCCGCTATAGCTCAGCACCAATCAGGCAAAAAGACAAATATGAAGGATATACTTATTCTGTACATAGTGGGTACTTTGACAGCATCTATTATTGCTGTTATTGCTAGCTTCATATTTAAGGTTAGCCTAGTACTACCTAACGCTGGTGAAGGAAGTCTAGCGCCTCCGGGAGATATTAAAGAAGTAATTTTAACTCTTCTTGGAAAGATTGTTGACAACCCAGTTAACGCTGTTTTAAGTGCTAACTATATTGGAATTTTAGCTACTGCTATTATTTTAGGTTTTGCTCTAAGAAAATCGAGCGATAATACAAAGAATCTAATTAGTGATATTGCTGAGGCAGTTTCACAGGCAGTTAGATGGATTATTAATATGGCGCCATTTGGTGTAATGGGTCTTGTTTTTGCTACAGTTAGAGAAACTGGTTTTGCAGGTATGAAAAACTACCTACAGATTATAGCTCTTCTAGTTGGAGTTATGTTCTTTGTAGCACTTGTTATTAACCCTATTATTGTTTTCATCAAGACAAAGAAGAACCCTTACCCTCTAGTGCTTACTTGTTTAAAAGAATCAGGAATATATGCTTTCTTTACAAGAAGTTCAGCTGCAAATATTCCTATTAATATGAGACTTTGTGAAAAGCTTGGTTTAGATAAAGATACATATTCTATATCAATTCCTCTAGGAGCTACTATAAATATGAGTGGTGCAGCAATTACAATTGCTATACTTACTCTAGCAGCTACTAACACATTAGGTATCTCTGTAGATATACCTACAGCTATTCTGCTTTGTGTTATTTCAGCTGTAAGTGCGTGTGGTGCTTCTGGTGTTGCAGGAGGTTCATTGCTTCTTATTCCTCTAGCTTGTAGCCTATTTGGTATTCCAAATGCTATAGCTATTCAGGTTGTAGGTGTAGGCTTTATCGTAGGTGTTATTCAAGACTCTTGCGAAACTGCTTTAAACTCTTCGACTGACGTTCTATTTACAGCAGCTGCTGAATTAGGAAAGAAGAAGGATAAGGAAGAAAAAGAGGAAATGTAGAATCTATGATTTAAATTGAAAATAATTTGAATCATGCTACTGAATTTTTAGGATATTGGGTCTTTACACAAGCCTCAATATCCTTTTTTATTTAAAAGTACTAAAAAAGAGACTTTATATGTACCTATAAAATTTGAAAAAAATATTGAATTTTCTCTTGATGTGAAGTAATATAAGGTACATAGCAATAAAGAGGATAAAATTTTATAAAAGGGGGTATATTATGAATTTTTTTCAAGAATATCAACAAAAGCTTAGAACACCAGAAGAAGCTGTTAAAGTTGTAAAAAGTGGAGACTGGGTTGATTATAGCTTAGGGCTAGGATGGCCTGTGCTTTTAGATCAGGCACTAGCAAATAGAAAAGATGAGCTTGAAGATATTAAAATAAGAGGATACCTAGCATTACAGCCTATAGCAGCTGTTGAGGCAGATCCAAATAGAGAAGTATTCACATACAATTCTTGGCATTGTGGAGGATATGAAAGAAAATTAGTAGATAAGGGACTATGTAACTACATTCCTATGATTTTTAGAAATGTAGGTGCATATTATGAAAGATATCTGACAGTTAATGTTGCAATGATGGCAGTACCTCCGATGGATCAGCATGGTTACTTTAACTTTTCGTTAAATGCAGCTACTGCTAAATCAACATTACAGGCTGCAGATGTGGTAATTTTAGAAATTAATGAAAATCTTCCAAGAGTATTTGGTGGAAGAGATGAATGTATACATATTTCAGAAGTTGATATGATAGTTGAAGGTCCACATTCTCCTTTAGCTACTTTAGCATCACCTCCAGCAACAGAAATAGACCAGAAGATTGCAGAACTGGTTGTTTCAGAGATGGTTGATGGATCAACTGTTCAGTTAGGTATCGGTGGTATGCCAAATGCAGTAGGACAGATGATTGCTAAATCAGATCTTAAAGACTTAGGTATACACACAGAAATGCTAGTAGATGCTTACTTGGACATGTTTGAAGCAGGTAAGATTACTAACAAGAAGAAAAATATTGATAAAAACAAAGGCTATTTTGGCTTTGGTATAGGATCGCAGAGACTTTACGATTGGGCTCGTGAGAACCCAGGTCTAGTTACAGCTCCAACTGACTATGTAAATGCTCCAAGCGTAATTGCTCAGCTAGATAACTTTGTTTCTATAAATAACTGTATTGCTGTTGACTTATATGGCCAAATTTGTGCAGAAACTGCAGGAACTAGACATATCAGTGGAACAGGTGGACAACTTGACTTTTTAACAGGTGCTTTCGACTCTAAAGGCGGTAAGAGCTTTATATGTATGACATCATCCTTTACAGATAAGGAAGGCAACTTACAGTCAAGATTTAAGCCGGTGTTTAATGGGGACATAGCTACAGACCCTAGAAGCCAGGGCTTCTACCTTGTAACTGAATATGGATTAGCGAATCTTTCTGGACTTTCTACATGGGAAAAGGCTGAGAAACTTATTTCTCTAGCACACCCAGAACATAGAGATGGACTTATAAAGGCCGCTGAACAACAGAAAATATGGAGAAAATCTAACAAAAAATAAATAAGAAGGAGAAAAAAGATGGAAGGTAAGACTTTGCAGCCTCAGAAAAAGAGATTTGACTTTGTCGTTGTCGGATTAGCTTTGTTTGCAATGTTCTTCGGAGCAGGAAACCTAATTTTCCCACCAGATCTTGGACTTAAGACTGGTACAGATTGGTTTTTAGGATTTGTTACTTATTTCATCGTAGATGCAGGATTAGCAGTTGTAGGTGTACTTGCTATGATTAAAGCTGACGGTAAAACGGAAAATGTTACTAACGTAGCAGGCAAGTTCGTTAGTGTAGTTGTTTGTACAGCATCAATTCTTGCTATAGGGCCTGGATTGGCTATTCCAAGAAACGGAGCTGTTACATACTCTCTAGGAATCGCGCCACTATTTGGTTTTGCACCAGATGACAAAATGGCATTAGCAGTATTCTCAGTTGTATTTTTCGGCATAGTTCTTCTGCTAACTATCAGACCATCAAAGGTTGTTGATATAGTTGGTAAAGTATTAACACCAGCTTTGGTTGGAGCTCTAGTACTACTAATCTTTATAGGTGTATTTGCACCTAAGGGCGAAGTTATGGAACCAGTGACTCAGACAGTTGTTAAAGATGGTATCGTTAATGGATATCAGACTCTAGATGCTATAGCGTCTCTATTCTTTGGTATCGTTATCATCAACGCTGTAAAGAGCAAAGGTTATAGCTCAAACAGAGAAAGCAGTTCAACAGTTCTTAAGGCTAGTGTTATAACAGGTGTTATCCTATTTGTAGTTTATGGAGGTCTAGCTTTCCTAGGTGCTACAACAGGAACACTTTGGAGAGATGGTGTTGTAGGAGGTAAAGTTGATCAGGCTACACTTCTAATAAACATCACTAATAAGCTTCTTGGAGGAGCTGGAGTTACAGTTCTAGCAATAATAGTTGCTTTGGCTTGTTTGACAACAGCTATAGGTCTAACTACTGCTACAGCGGAATATTTTGAAAACTTAACTAATGGAAAATTAAGCTACAAGACATTAGTTATCGTAATATCAGTAGTTTCTGCTGTACTATGTAACATGGGTCTAGCACAGATACTAACAGTTTCAGTACCTGTACTATTAATCCTATATCCAGTTGTACTATTACTAATGTGTGCTACATTCCTTCATGGAGTTGTTAAAAATTCAAACGCTTACAAACTTTCATGTGCAGTAACATTTATAGTTAGCTTACTAACAGTTGCTAATGATATGCTTCTTACTGGAAAGTTTAATTGGATACACAAGCTACCTTTAGATAGCTTCGGTATCAACTGGGTTGTTCCAGCTGTTGTTGCTTTCGTTGTAGGAGCTGTAATACCTGGAAAAGAAATTCCAAAGCGTGAAGAAGCTTAATATAATTAAGTAAAATAATAGGAGCTATTTGGAGACGACTTATGTCGTCTCTTTAATTTTTTGAAGTTAATAGAAATCAAAGTTTTAATAAAATAGTTTTGTGAAAACTATTACAAGAAATTCACATAAGATATTTCTTTTGACATCTTTGCAAATCATTGGAAAATCAATAGTTTGTGGGAGGTTTAACATCTTTTGTGAAAATTTAAAATTTCTTTTGTGAAGTTTTGTGAAGAATTCTTCAATGTTATTGAGTGAATTTTTTATATGCTGTATCATTACTATTGTAATAAAGAAAAGGAGAAATTTATGTTGAACTTTGATAAGAAAATGCTTTTTACAAAGACAAAAGAAAAGGCTTCAAATGTATTTGGTAAAGCTAAAAACTTAAAAAAGAAAACTAAAGAAATAATATGTGTTGGTGCTGTAGCTTGTATGATAGGTTCATTCGTATTCTACGATGTAGCTGCTGGTGTGGCTCATGCTTCAGGAAGTATTGAATCAACACCATACATCATAAAAGCAGGAGATACAGAACTAGTAGTAGTAAAGTCAAAGAGTGATGCTGAAACAGCTATTGAAAATGTTAAGCTAGCTTATGGAAAACTAAATATGGAAACTACTGCAATTGTTACTCCGGCTATCAGCATTGAAGAAAAAGAGTATATAACAGCAGAAAATGTTGAGGTTCTTGATGCAAATGAAGCAACTAAGAAGATTATAGAAAAAAATGATAGCGACAACCCAATTTTTAAAGTTTATGTGGAACAGCCTTCTATAAAGACTGAAGCTATCCCATTTGAAACAGAAGAAGTAGCAACAGATGAACTTTTAAAGGGTGAGAGAGAAGTAAGAGACGAAGGTAAAGTTGGCGTTAAGCTAATAAGCTCTAAGGAAACTCTAGTTAATGGTAAGGTAGTAAAGTCTGAAGTTTACAACTCAGAAGTTAAACAGGAACCTGTTAAGCAGGTAGTTCTAGTTGGAGATAAAGAACCTCCAGCACCAGAGCCAGTAGCAACTACTACTAATAGAAGTTCTAGCTCTTCTAACTCTGCATCTAGATCTTCTTCAAGAAGCACTAGTGTATCATATAGTTACAATGCCGCTGCAAGTGGTGGAGTTGTAGGATATGCACAGTCTTTCCACGGAGTACCATACGTTTATGGTGGAACAACACCTTCAGGATTTGACTGTTCTGGTTTCACAAGCTATGTATATAGAGCATATGGAGTAAGCCTACCTCGTACATCTGGTGGTCAGGGTGCATGTGGTGTTGCAGTATCAGCGTCAGAAGCTAGACCTGGAGACTTAGTTGTTTACGGAGATCATGTAGGAATATATGCAGGTGGCGGACTTATGGTTCATGCTCCTAGACCAGGAAAATCTGTAAGCACAGTACCAGTATTTGGATCACCTAGCTACAGACGTGTACTTTAATAAGAGTAATTTAAGGGACTATCAAAAGATGGTCTCTTTTTATTTCCAAAATAAAAAAATGTTCACTAAGTGAATGAATATGATTTTTTTTGAATAATATTCATAAAACCTTTGACATTAAGTATAAAGATAGTGTATCATTTTTAGTATAGACAAACTAATACAAGGAGAATTGCGTTTCTCTTACTATACTTATGTAGAGACAAAGATGGAAACAGGTTAAAATCCTGTACGGTCCTGCCACTGTGATTGGTTGGTAATATATTACCTCTGAAAAAATAGGAGTAGTTTATTGCTATGTACCATAAGTCAGGAAACATGCGCAGCTCATATTTTAAGGCGAGGATCTTATATAAAATAACTAACAACGTTGATAATGCGGGCAGAATTTTTCTGTCTGCATTTTTTATTTTAAGTTAATATAGATTTGTTGAGAAAGGATTAAGATGAAATTAAAGAAATTTTCTAAAAGTTTTGCAGCATGCCTATCGGCATTTTGTTTAGTTTCAGGTTCGATGAGCATACCAAATTCATACGGGGCAGAAGAAGCTGGAATTGTAACGAGATCAACTGTGGACGGATTTGGCTATGATGTAGTGCTGGAAGTTCTGGTAAATGAAGATGGAACTATAAAGGAAGTTAAAGATGCAGGAACTGAACCAGGCACATCAAATAAGACTTTCTGGAGAACATTTTTAGAAGGAAATGGTCTGAAAAACTTTACTGGTAAGTCTAAATCAAATATTGATCAAGTAGATGCAGTTACTGATGCTACTGTAACTAGCAAGGCTGCTAAGAATGCTGTTAAGCAAGCTTTGGCGAATGTAGATTATAAACCTGAAGAGCCAAGTGCACCAGCAGAGAAATACCCAAGACTAACTCCAGGTGTAAAAAAAGGTGAGGCTGCTATTCCAGGTGAGTCATCTTCAAGAAAAATGAAAGTCATCGTAACTGTTGGAGAAGATGGAAGAATTTCAAAAGTAGAAAATAACGGCAGCTCTGTTTCTTTCTCAAAGAAGCAACAGTTAAAAGATTATTGGGGCAAATTTAAGGGAAGCAATTACTTTGTAGGAAAAACACTAAAAGAAGTAATTGAAATGGATGTGCACAGTGGATATGGTGCTCACGTTCCAGGTAGCAGAGGTGAAGACTCTCCTTATGCACCACTTTCTTTAGGAGCTAGAAATGCAGTATTAAATGCTTTAGGATACGACTACACTATGAAGGAAAGCGATACAGATAAAGTAATTAATGTGGTATCAATCCTTAACAGATATAACTATGAGCAAAGATTTGACGTAAGAATAAGTAAAGAAGGTAAAGTTGTATCGATAGTTGATAAGGGTACTGATGAAGAGAGCAATTATAAAACTTCAGATAACTTACATAGAATTAAACTTTTTAATAAAGGTAAGGGATACGATAAGTACATAGGAAAGACTCTCTCTGAAGTAAAAGCTATGGATACTGGTAAACATGGTATAGACGGTGTAGCCGGAGCGACATATAATGCTACAGCAGTAAAAAGTGGGGTTATTAGCGCTTTTGAAAAAGGTGGTTTTGATACAAATGTAGAAGCCGCTCCGATTGGTGGAAGAATGTTCAAAGCCTCATCAACATCAGCCTATGATAATACTGGTAAGAAAATTAAAATAAGGGCTTACATAGATAATGACAATAGAATCATCAAGGTATTAGATGATGGGAGCAATCCAGGAGAATCCCCTTGGACAGGTCTTCATCATGAAGATGATGCTTGGGATAAGTTTGCTAAGTACAGAGGATTTGCAAAGTTTAATGGAAAGAGTCTAGATGAAGTAAATGCTATGAATATGTCTAGTCCTGATAGTATAGATGTAGCGGGAAGACAAATTCAGGTATCAGCTGCAGCTAAAGAAGCAGTAATCGCTGCTATCAATATGGCTATGTCTCATCCGATAGTAGATAAGGAAGCGTTAAAATCTGAAATTTCTAAGGCTAAAGAGTTCTTGAAAACAGTAGTAGAAGGAGAAGAGCCAGGTCAGTACCCATTAGGAACAATGGCAAAGCTACAGGCTAAGATAGGTCTTGCAGAGAAGCAGGTTAATAATGATATTGCATCAGAGGACGAAGTTAATACTGCTAAAAATGAGCTAAAAGCAGAAGTTGAAATGGCTAAGCAGTCAGTTATAAAAGTAAATAAAGATGAATTGAAAGAAGCAATTTCAAAGGCAAAAGAGTTCTTGAAAACAGTAGTAGAAGGAGAAGAGCCAGGTCAGTACCCAGAAGGAACTACAGCAAAGCTACAAGAAAAAATTGATTTGGCAGAAACTCAGGCTAATAGTGAAATGGCATCAAAAGAAGATGTTGCATCAGCGAAGGCTCAGCTTGATGAAGCAGTTGAAATGGCTAAGCAGTCAGTGATAAAAGTAAATAAAGATGAATTGAAAGAAGCAATTTCAAAGGCAAAAGAGTTCTTGAAAACAGTAGTAGAAGGAGAAGAGCCAGGTCAGTACCCAGAAGGAACTACAGCAAAGCTACAAGAAAAAATTGATTTGGCAGAAACTCAGGCTAATAGTGAAATGGCATCAAAAGAAGATGTTGCATTAGCGAAGGCTCAGCTTGATGAAGCAGTTGAAATGATTAAAGAAACAGTTGTTAAACCACTAATGGAAAGAGAGCTTAAATCGATAGAACATAAAGTGTCTGTAAAAGCTATGATGTCTGAAAAAGCGGAGCTTATGGTTAAAAATATTAATCTGGAAATTGATTCTTTAACTCTAGATAAGGCTTTAAAAGAAGATGGAAGGATATCAAAGGTAATTGGCACATACGATATTTCCATTATCAATGGTAAATATAAAGAGCCTATAGTTGTTTCATTTAATCTGGGTAACGATGCTAATGGTAAGAAGATGGTTATTAAGCATGTGAAGCATGATGGCCAAGTAGAGTCTAAGGATACAGTTGTTGAGAATGGAACAGTTAGTATAACTGTAGATTCTTTGTCTCCTTTTGCTGTTTCTGAGTTTACAGAAACTACAGAGCCAGATACACCGGCACCAGATCCAGATCCAGAGACTCCGGTAGAAGATCCGGTTCCAGCACCGAATAATCCTGATGTTGTAGATACAGATGTGGCAAATAACAATGATTCAAATATGGATATGTCAGATGATAATAATAAGGTTGAACCAAATTCAAACAAAGTAATAAAGCCTATAGAAAAATCGAAAGAGTCTAAAAACACACCTAAAACCGCAGATAATAGAGATTTAGCAGTTGTTATGACTATTATGTTAATATCAGCAACTGTGGCAGTATTATTTAGAAGAAAGTTTAATAAATAACATTGATTAAAAAATGTCGTAAATGTTATGTTTACTAATCGAATAACAATAAAAAATGACTTGGTTTTACCAAGTCATTTTTGTTTATTTAATATTATTTGCCACAGCACTTTTTATATTTTTTACCACTGCCACAAGGACAAGGTTCATTTCTTCCAATTTTTTTATCTTTGACAATAGTTCTTGAACGTCTATATTCATCTACAAGTTCTTTCTGCTCTTCTACTGTAAAGATATCCATCCACTCTTCTAAAGAGTATAGATAGTCAGCATCTGCCTTAAGCATGTTCTTAAATAGCTCTGCAAAATCAATTTCTAAATCAATTTCAGTATCTTCCGAAATATCCTCTAGAACTAATTCTTTTTTTAGGCTAGTGTTGATGCCATCTAAGAAGCCCATGTATATAACGGGTCTTATGTTATGCTCTTCAGCTAAAGTAGATACTACACCTGTAATTTTATTTTTTTTATTTCCAAGAATATCTTTATATAAAGTTGTTTCCGCACCTGAATATTCTTTCCAAAAATCTTCGAATGTTGCGTCTGTTTGCTCTTCTAAAAGTTTTCTCCACTGATCAAATAATGACATGTTATCCTCCTATATTTTGTAACCTATTCTATATATTACCTTCTGTGAGAAGCTATTATTTGAGCTGTTCTTAGAACATCTCCAGCCACTGCACTTCCTGTTGGTAGAGATCCAGCCCCTCTTCCATAAAACATAAGTTCATCTACAGCATTGCCTTTTACAAAAACTGCATTAAACTCATTTTTTACTCTAGCCAAAGGATGTTCATTATCTAAAGCCATAGGCTTAACAGAATAATCAAGTTGTCCATCTTTTATTTTGGCTTCAGCAATTAGTTTTATTGTTTTATTATCCTGTTGTGCTTTTTCTATGTCCTCTAAAGTTACATTTCTTATTCCTACTGTAGGTATTTGGCTAGGATGAACATATTTTCCCATAGATAGAGCCATTAAAAGAGACAGTTTGTTAGCGGCATCTATACCATCAACATCAGCTGTCGGATCTGCTTCAGCAAATCCCTTTTCTTGAGCATCCTTTAAAACATTATCGTAAGACAAGCCTTCGTCAGCCATCTTTGTAAGTATATAATTTGTTGTGCCGTTAAGTATTCCTAAAATCTCATCAAACTGATTTGCCTTTAAAACTGTTGTTATGGCATTTAAAATAGGAATTCCACCAGCTACGCAGCCCTCGAACTTTATTGTTAATTTGTTTTTCTCTGCAAGAGATACTAAGTCTTCAAACTGATCTGCAGCAGCAGCTTTGTTAGCAGTAACTACATGTTTACCATTTTCTAAAGCTTTTTTC
Source organism: uncultured Clostridia bacterium (assembly GCA_945876935.1). GTDB lineage: Bacteria > Bacillota > Clostridia > Peptostreptococcales > Anaerovoracaceae > Gallibacter. The sequence goes on from CAMCQA010000005.1 coordinate 23,087, forward strand.
ATATATGATGCTGCAGGTTCAACGCCTCCAAGAACCTCAACAACTATATCTATATCTTTGTCTAATAAAATATCATCAGCGTTCGTTGTAAAAAGCTCTTGAGGAGCTTCAACAAGTCTTGGTTTATCTAGGCTGTTTACAAGTATTTTTTTAACCTGAATATCAACCTTAGCTTCTTTTTCAATGTGGCTTTTATTCATGTAAAGAGTTTCGTAAGTTCCAGCTCCTACATTTCCAAAGCCTAATAATCCAATATTTACTTTTTTCATATTACAGTCCTGTGCATAAGCATCCTTTCTTTAAATGTTCAATACTAAGATTATACAATAAAAACCCATTGCTGTATAGTAAATAAAGGCTATAAAGAGGAAATAAGAGAAAATGTTGAAAACTATGCGTAGAATAAGAATGTATAGAATGATTTAAGTGGGTGTCGAATACAAATGAATTTATAAAATTTTGTTATTTAATAATAAAAAAGTTTCAAAGTTTCTATATTTCTATTGACTTTATATTCTCAATAATGTAGACTGATGTTAAATAAAGGCAATGAAGGAACCGGTTGTAATTCTAAAATCCTTACAGAGAGACTGGGGTGGTGAGATCCAGTTGGTGAAAATTGCAATAGATCAGTCTGGAGCCTACAATTTGATACCAATAAGTGGCACAAGTTGCAACTAGGGTGGTACCGCGGTTTGTTTAATCGTCCCTAATCTATGAAAATAGATTAGGGATTTTTTTTTATATGAAATTATGTGTGCAAGTTTTAAAGGAGAAGAGAAAATGTTTAAGAATTTATCTGATATGCCAATAGCAGATCTTCAAAGAGGTCAGGCAGACAAATGGCAGGAAGACAACTTACTTGAAAAGTGCGTTACGACTAGAGAGGGTATGCCTCAATATATATTTTATGAAGGTCCTCCAACAGCTAATGGTAGACCTGGAATCCATCACGTTATGGCTAGAACACTTAAAGACTCTGTTTGTAGATATAAAACAATGCAGGGCTTTCAGGTTAGAAGAAAAGCTGGCTGGGATACTCATGGGCTTCCAGTAGAACTAGAGGTAGAAAAGCAGTTAGGTTTCAATGATAAAAAAGATATAGAAGCCTATGGTATAGCAGAGTTTAACGAAAAGTGTAGAGAGTCTGTATTCACATACGAAGGTCTTTGGAGAGATATGACTCACAGAATGGGTTACTGGGTTGATATGGATAACCCTTATATAACACTAGACAATAACTATATTGAGTCAGTTTGGTATATACTTAAAAAATTCTTCACAGAAGGAATGATATATGAAGGACATAAAGTTCTTCCTTACTGCCCAAGATGCGGAACTGGTCTAGCTTCACACGAAGTAGCTCAGGGTTACAAGGAAGTTAAGACTCTTACTCTTACAGCTAAGTTTAAAAAGAAAGATACAGAAAACGAGTATTTCTTAGCTTGGACAACAACACCTTGGACTCTTGCAGCAAACGTTGCTTTAACAGTTCATGCAGATGTTGACTACGTTAAGGCAAAGATGACAGAGGGTGATGAAAAAGGCAATGTTATGTACGTTGCTAAGGAATTAGCAAACAAGGTTCTAGGTGAAGGAAACTATGAAGTTGTTGCTGAAATGAAAGGTAAAGAGCTAGAATTTGCAGAGTATGAACAGCTAATGCCTTTTGTAAAGCCTGATAAGAAAGCCTTCTTTGTAACTTGTGCCGACTATGTAACGACAGGTGACGGAACAGGTATCGTACATACTGCTCCAGCATTTGGGGAAGATGATTATAACACTTGTATGAGATATTCTTTACCTGTTCTTAACCCAGTTGATGAGGAAGGAAAATACACAGATACTCCATGGGCAGGAAGAGGCGTTATGGATGAAGGGTTAGATGTTGATATCATCAAATATCTAGCTGCAGAAGGAAAACTTTTCTCTAAAGAAAAAATAGAGCATAACTACCCACACTGCTGGAGATGTTCAACTCCACTAGTATACTATGCAAAGCCGAGCTGGTATATCGAGATGAGCAAACTGAAGGATCAACTTGTAGCAAATAATAATAAAGTAAATTGGTATCCTGATTTTGTTGGTGAAAAGAGATTTGGAAACTGGCTAGCAGAAATAAAGGACTGGGCTATATCCAGAAATAGATACTGGGGAACACCTATACCAGCATGGAAGTGCGACTGTGGCCATGTTCATTTTGTAGGATCTAGAGAAGAGCTTAGAGAGATGTCTGTAGAGCCTATCGGAGAAGATGTGGAGCTACACAGACCTTATGTAGACGATATTCATCTAAAATGTGAAAAATGCGGATCTTCAATGAACAGAATACCTGAGGTTGTTGATGTATGGTTTGATAGTGGAGCTATGCCTTTTGCACAGCAGCATTGGCCATTTGAAAATACAGAAAAATTTGATGAAGAAATGTTCCCAGCAGACTTTATATGTGAGGGTATCGACCAGACTAGAGGTTGGTTCTATACTCTGATGGCAATATCTACTTTCATGAAAGGAAAAGCTCCTTACAAGAACGTTCTTGTAAATGATTTAATCCTAGATAAAGACGGAAAGAAGATGAGTAAGTCAAGAGGCAACACAGTGGATCCGTTCCAGTTGTTTGACAAATATGGTGCTGATGCTCCAAGATGGTACATGCTTCATTCTTCACCGGCTTGGTCTCCAACAAAGTTTGATGAAAACGGTCTAATTGAAATCGTTTCAAAGTTCTTTGGAACTCTTAAGAATATATATAACTTCTTTGTTTTATACTCTAACGAAGATAATATAAATCCTGCAGAATATGATGTTTCTGTAGCAAATAGACCTGAACTAGACAGATGGATCGTTTCAAGATACAACAATGTTGTTAAGGATGTTGAAGAGCATATGTCTGTTTACAACCACATGAAAGCAGTGAGAGCAATACAGGACTTTGTAACAGAAGATTTTTCTAACTGGTATATCAGAAGAGCTAGAAGAAGATTCTGGGGTGAAGATATGACAGAAGATAAGAAAGCTGTATATAAGACAACATATGAGTTACTTGTAGGTGTAAGTAAACTTATGGCACCTTTTGCTCCTTTCTTGGCGGATGAGTTATACGTTAACCTAACAGGAGAAGAATCTGTTCACTTAGCATTCTTCCCAAAACATGATCCAAGTTTAATAGATGAAAAATCTGAAGAAAGAATGGATATAGTTAGAACTCTTGTTGGTCTAGGTAGAGGTGTTCGTGAGAAAGAGAAGTTAAAAGTTAGACAGCCGCTCCCTAAGGTTATAGTATACGGTAAATACGAAGAAACTATGGGAGATTTAGCAGACCTTATAAAAGAAGAGCTTAATATAAAGGAAGTTCAATTTGAAAAGGATCTTTCAACTTATATGAACTTTGCTTTGAAGCCTAACTTCAAGGTGGCAGGACCTGTTCTAGGAAGCAAGATGGGGGCATTTTCAAAATATCTTGCAAGTGCAGATGTTGCTAAATACATGAATTTAGATAGCTGGATGTGCGAGCTTGATGGTGAGAGTTTCGAAGTGACAAAAGATATGGTAGAGCTTCAAATAAATGCTAAAGAAGGTTTTGCTGTAGCAATGGAAAACAATGTATTTACAATTCTTGACACTACTCTTAACCAGCAGCTTGTGGATGAGGGTCTAGCAAGGGAAGTTGTATCAAAGGTTCAGCAGATGAGAAAGCAGTACGACTTTGAAATGATGGATAGAATCACAGTATCTTTAGAGTGTGATGATGAGGTTAAGAATGCGGTAGAAGCTTACGAAGAATATATCAAGGTTGAAACTCTAGCTGATAAGATCTTATTTGATGGAGGAAAAGAAGAGTTTGATGTAAATGGTCACAAGACTAAACTAACTGTTGAAAAGCTATAAATCATAATAATGTATTTAAATAGCCTGCCTATGCAGGCTATTTTTATGTTTTTACTGTAAATATATCGAATTAATTTAAGATCGTTGACAAGTGAAATGAAGAAGCGTATGCTTTAGCTAATTAAATAAAGATATAACAAGTTTTATGCAGAGGAGGATATTATGGTTAAGAACTCCAAGTTTATGCAAGTGACTATCATTATTATAAGTGTTATTTTTGGTGCAATAGCAATATATGCTCTTGTGAAATTTGATTTTGTCAATGCAAGCGTCGTCAATGTGATACGAAAAATTTTAATTCCTGCTGCAGCTGCTATAGCTTGTATTATTCGCAATAAATTAGGGAATAAAAAATAAGCAATTTCTCATTGATTGTAGCAGGTGAGAAAAGCACCGATAGAGAAAGTTTGTTATAGCTTACTAAAAAATAGAACTGAAAAAATATATTTAAAGCTGTTTTTGTGGTGAAAATAGCTTTTTTTATTGTAATATGAAACTTTATATAAGATGAAAATTTCAATATATATGCGTGATCTTAAAAAATTATGCAAATTAAATTAAAATTTTTGTAAAAAAATTGATATATGATAAAAATTAGGGGTAAATACTAATGTGATACTGATAAAAATATGATAGTATTGTAATAATAGTCAATAAAACTTTTTATGAGGAAAAAGAGGTGATTTATTTATGGTTCAAGAGATGATTACTGCCGTTAAAGAGGCCGAAACGAAGGCTGAAGGAATCATCGTTGATGCTGAAGCTCAGAAGAAACAGCTTATAGCTGATGCTAAGCAGAAGGCGATAGATGATAAGATGGCAGCTATTCAAATGATTGATGAAACAAAGGTAAGTAAACTGGCTGAACAGAAACTTCAGCTTGAAAAGGCTACAGAGGAGGCAAATGCTCTCATATCTAAAGAGGTTTCTGATTTAGAAGTAGCTGTTAAGGAAAAGGAAAATCAAGGAATAGAAGCTATTATGAAGAATTTTTACTAAAGTTTCTTAATAGTGAAAGGAGGTCAGTATGTCAGTAATGGCTATGAAAAGACTTAACCTTTGCGCCATGAATAGAGATAGAGACGCAATCGTTGAGACTCTTCAAGCTTATCAAGTTTTAGAACTGGACGAAACTTTTTTCGAAAGCGAAGAACTTGAAAGCTATGCCACAAATGATGTGAAAATTGCAAAAGACAGAAAAGCAAATGAAATTGAAAATGCCTTAGAAGCTATAAACATGTATGCTCCAGAGCAGAAAGGTATGTTTGCAGCTTTAGAAGGAAAGAAAAAAATCTCTAAAGAAAAAATTCGCCAAATTATAGCTAATGAAGCAGAAGTGGAGGCTTATGCTAAACAGGCTATAAATGGAATGAAACAGATTATTGAAAATAGAGTAGAAATTGATAGAAATAAGGTTTCTATTCAGTCTTTAGAGCCTTGGCTAGATTTAGACATACCTATGGAGTTTACTCACACAAAGAGAACAGCTTTTATAATAGGTACGATCACACCGGTAGAAAATGTTGAAGATATATATCACGCTATTGGAGAGCATATGATCGATCTTTCAGATGTTGAAATCAGTCTAGTACACACAGATAAATATCAAACCTGTGTAGTTGCAACTTGTTTAAAAGAGTATGAAGATGCTGTAGAAAATGGACTTCATACACTTGGATTTGCAAGAATATCACATGCATTTGAGGGTGTTCCTAAAGAGGAAAAAGAAAAGCTAGAAAAAGAGAATGAAAGACTAGCAAATGAAATTGAAGAAATAACAAATAGTTTTAAAGATTTAGCTGAAAAGAGAGAAGAACTACAGATTCTATCAGACTATCATAGGATGGAGTCAGCTAAAGCTGAAGGCTTAAGCAAAATAAATAAGAGTAAATCAACCTTTTTTATCAGTGGTTTTGCACCAGCTAAGGCTATAGATGGTTTAGCTAAAAAGCTTGATGAAGAATTTGTTCTTCATTATGAAATCGTGGATATTAAAGAAGATGAAGAAGCCCCTGTTCTATTGAAAAATAGTAGCATGGGAGCGAGTGTAGAAGGGGTAGTTGAGTCTTATGGACTTCCTCAGAAAAGAGAAATCGATCCATCAGGCATAATGTCTTGGTTCTATGTATTTCTTTTTGGTTTGATGTTATCTGATGCTGCTTATGGATTTATAATGTTTGTGAGCTGCCTATTGCTTTTAGGCAAGTATAAAGATATGGAACCATCAATGAAAAAGTCAGTTAAACTTTTCATGTACTGCGGAATTTCTACACTAGTTTGGGGAATATTGTTTGGAGGATACTTTGGAGACGCTGTAGATATCGTTTCTAAGACTTTCTTTGGAACACAAGTAACCATAAAACCACTTTGGTTTGCCCCATTAAATGACCCTATGAAATTGTTAATGTTTTGTATGTTGTTTGGTATGATCCATCTGTTTACAGGTTTAGCATTAAAGGGATATATTTGTATAAGAGACAAGAGATATATGGACTTTTTCTGTGATGTAATATTGTGGTTTGCAATGTTAATCGGCTTAGTATTAATGCTGCTTCAGAGCGAACTGTTCTACTCATTATCTCAGATAAAGTTTGAATTTGGACCTATGATGACTGTTGTATCAAAATGGTTAGCGATAGGTGGAGCTTTAGGCATAGTACTTATGTCAGGAAGAAGCAGTAAGAATGTTGGCCTTAGATTAGCTTTAGGAGCTTATGATCTATACAACTTAACCGGATGGCTAAGTGACTTATTATCTTATTCAAGATTATTGGCGCTAGGACTTGCTACAGGTGTAATTGCATCTGTAATAAATCAGATAGGTAGTATGGGAGGAAATAGCATTTTCGGTATAGTGTTATTTGTAGTTGTTTTCATATTTGGACATATATTCAATATGGCTATAAATCTTCTAGGCGCTTATGTTCATACAAATCGTCTACAGTATGTAGAGTTTTTCAGTAAGTTTTATGAAGGCGGAGGAAAAGCCTTTAATCCATTTAATAGAAACACAAAATATATAGAAGTTGGAGAGGAGAAATAAAATGGAATTAGGAATCGTTTACGCACTTTTAGGTGCAGCAGTAGCAGTGTTAATGGCAGGTGCTGGTTCAGCAATTGGAGTAGGTGTTGCAGGTCAGGCAGCAGCAGGAGTAGTAACAGAAGACCCAGGTAAATTTGCTAAGGTTCTTATCATGCAGCTACTTCCAGGTACACAGGGTCTATACGGACTAATGATTGGATTCGTTACTTTAACAAAGATTGGTCTTCTAGGAGGAACACCAGCTAATGTTTCAACAGCAGCAGGTCTACTTATTTTAGCAGCTTGTCTTCCAATCGGTTTAGTTGGACTTATTTCTGGAATATATCAGGGTAAGACTTCAGCATCATCTATCGGAATTGTTGCTAAGAAGCCAGAACAGTTTGCAAAGGCTATGCTATTCCCAGCGATGGTAGAAACTTATGCTATCTTGGCTCTTCTAATTTCTTTCTTAGCTGTAAACGCAGTAGCAGTATAATTAAAAGGAAATAGAGGAGACTTGGTATGAGAGGAATAGAAAAAATAGTTAATCAGATTCTTGATGAAGCTTATGAAAAGCAGACTGAAATTCTTGATGAAGCTCATATTGAAGTGAAGAAGATTGAAGATGCAGCTAGTGAAGAGATATCCAAGCTAAAGGCTGCAGGAGAAAAGGATCTTTCAGCTAGCCTCAGCCAGCAGGAAGAACTTACAAGACTATCTATCGATCAAAATAAGAGAAGAAACATTCTTTTAAAGAAGCAAGAAATTATTGCAGAAATTCTAGATAAGTCATATGAAAGACTATTAAGTTTAGATGATGAAGCTTATTTCAAACTTCTTTCTGATATGTTAGATAAATTTGCTTTGAATGAAGATGGAGAAATCTATTTGAATCAGAGAGATTTAGATAGAATGCCATCTAGCTTCAATGAAAAGATATCATCATTATCAAAAGAAAAATCTGTTAATTTAGCTCTTCAACAGGAAGCTAAAAATATAGATTCAGGCTTTGTACTTGTGTACGGAGGAATCGAAGAAAATTGTACTTTTAAGGCTTTAATGGATGCTAGACGAGAAGAACTGCAGGATTTAATGCAAGAAATTCTTTTCTAGTTGACTGCGAAAGGAGTAAAGATGTCAAAACAGGACTACACATACGCAGTTGCACGAATAAGAGCTTTGGAAACACATCTTTTAAATCAGGACGATATAAACCAGCTTTTAGCTACAGCTGATGAAGATGATGCTGTAGAATGGCTACTTGCAAGAGGCTGGGGAGACGGTGAAGAGGCAAAGGATGGAGAAACAATCCTAGAGTACGAGCTTGATAAAACTTGGGATATTGTTAGGGAACTAGTTGATGATATGTCAACTTTAGATGTTCTTTCATATATGGACTTGAGTCACGATATAAAGGGCGCAATAAAGAAGGTAATATCAGACACAGTTGATCCTGAAACATATATTCACAACTCATTTTACAGCGATGAAGATCTTTTAGAAATTGTTAGAGATGAAGCTTGGAATAGACTTCCAGACTTTGTTGCTGATGATGTTAGAAAGGTTTATGATGCTGCAGTAAAGACGAAGGATGGACAGCTTATAGATATACTTATGGATAAGCTTTGCCTTCAAAAGATTGCTTCAGCAGGAAGAATCTCAGATCATCAGGTAATTAAAGATTATGCTGAAAGAACTGTTGCTGTAATAAATATAAAGATAGCTGTTCGTGCACAGAGAACAGGAAAGTCTGCCGAATTTATGCGTATGGCTATGGCAGAATGTAAAACAATCAATTTGGATCTTCTAATAAAAGCTGCTTTGACAGGTGGAGATGCGATAATTGAATATGTTGAAAAAACAGATTATGCTGACGGTTCAGAAGAATTGAAAAAATCACTTTCAGCTTTTGAGTGTTGGTGTGATAACAAAATTATAGACCTTATTAAACCACAACTTAGAAATTCATTTTCTATAGGACCAATATTTGCTTATATTTACGCAAGAGAAAATGAAATAAGGTCAGTTAGAAACATTCTTATGGGTAAGAGAAGTATGCTTCCTATAGGAGACATTAGAGAAAGGGTAAGGAAGATGTATGTATAAGATTGCAGTTATGGGCGATTACGAAAGTATATACGGATTTGCCGCTATAGGGCTTGAAATCTTCCCTGTTACTTTACCAGAAATGGCTAAAGATACTCTAAGAAAGCTGGCAAAAGATAAGTACGGTGCTATTTATATCACAGAAGTGCTTGCAGATTTAATAAGGGAAGAGATTGAACTTTACAAAGAGATGGTTACTCCAGCAATTATACTGATTCCGGGTACTTACGGCAATACTGGACAGGGTGTAGCTAGCGTAAAGTCTTCAGTTGAGCAGGCCGTGGGCTCAGATATTTTGTTTGGAAACGATTAGAAAGCAGGTGAATATCCAAAATGAGCAAAGGTAAGATTAAGAAAGTTGCTGGACCTTTAGTAATCGCTGAGGGTATGAGAGATGCTAACATGTACGACGTAGTGCGTGTAAGTAATGAGCGACTTATTGGAGAAATAATAGAAATGCACGGGGATGAGGCTTCTATTCAGGTTTACGAGGAAACTGGTGGACTTGGACCGGGAGAGCCTGTAGAGTCAACAGAAAGACCTCTTTCTGTTGAACTTGGACCAGGACTTATCTCAAGTATATATGATGGTATACAGAGACCTCTAGATGCTATTATGAAAGCATCAGGCGGAAATAGCCTAAAGAGAGGTGTTGAAGTATCGTCACTAAATGAAGAAAAGCTATGGAACTTTGTTCCGGTTGCAAAGGTTGGAGACAACCTTGAAGGTGGAGATGTTCTTGGTACAGTTCAGGAAACTGCTATTGTAGAGCAGAAAATCATGGTTCCACCAAATGTAAAAGGTGTTCTGAAAGAAATAAAATCAGGAGAGTTTACTATAAGAGATACTGTTGCTGTTCTTGAGACAGAAAACGGAGATTTTCCTCTTACAATGGTTCAGTATTGGCCTGTACGTAAAGGAAGACCTTATAAGAAAAAACTTCCTCCTCAGAGACCTCTTGTTACAGGTCAGAGAGTAGTTGATACTTTCTTCCCTATAGCAAAGGGTGGTGTAGCGTCAGTTCCAGGACCTTTCGGTTCAGGAAAGACTGTTATTCAGCACCAGCTTGCAAAGTGGGCTGAAGCAGATATCGTAGTATATATCGGATGTGGAGAGCGTGGTAACGAAATGACAGACGTACTTAACGAGTTCCCAGAGCTTAAGGACCCTAAGACAGGAAGATCTCTTATGGAGAGAACTGTTCTTATCGCTAACACATCAGATATGCCTGTAGCTGCAAGAGAAGCATCTATATATACAGGTATAACTATTGCAGAATATTTCAGAGATATGGGATACTCAGTAGCACTTATGGCTGACTCTACATCAAGATGGGCAGAGGCTCTTAGAGAAATGTCAGGAAGATTAGAAGAAATGCCTGGTGAAGAAGGATATCCGGCATACCTAGGTTCAAGACTAGCTCAGTTCTATGAAAGAGCAGGTCATGTTATCGGTATAGGTAAAGATGAAAGAGAAGGAGCACTTTCAGTAATTGGTGCCGTATCTCCTCCAGGTGGTGATATATCTGAGCCTGTAGCTCAGGCTACACTTCGTATTGTAAAAGTATTCTGGGGTCTAGATGCTAACCTTGCATATAAGAGACACTTCCCAGCTATTAACTGGCTAACAAGTTACTCTTTATACTTACAGGATATGCAGAAGTGGTTTGATAGTGAAGTTGCTAGTAACTGGATGTCTAACAGACAGGAAATGATGGCGCTTTTACAGGATGAAGCTGAACTTGAAGAAATTGTAAAGATGGTAGGTATGGATGCTCTATCAGCAACTGATAGACTGAAGATGGAAGCTGCTAGATCTATAAGAGAAGACTTCCTTCACCAGAACTCATTCCACGAAGTTGATACATATACTTCTTTAAAGAAACAGCACATGATGATGAATTTAGTTTTAGCATTCTATACAGAAGCTTTAAATGCTCTTGAAGAAGGTGCTAAAATAAACGATATTGTGGCTATGCCAGTGAGAGAATCTATCGGTAGATTTAAGTATGTTGAAGAAGATAAGCTTGATGAGCAGTTTGAAGTTGTAAAACAGACACTGGCTAAAGAGCTTGGAGAAGTTGTAAGAAAGGGGGACTTGTAATATGCCAAAAGAGTATAGAACTATAAAGGAAGTAGCAGGTCCGCTCATGCTCGTTGAGGGCGTTAGTGATGTTACATACGATGAGCTTGGAGAAATTGAGCTTGTAGATGGCGAAGTTAGAAGATGTAAGGTACTTGAAGTAAATGGTAGCAATGCACTTGTTCAGCTATTTGATGCTTCAACAGGTATCAACCTATCTAACAGTAAAGTTAGATTCCTTGGAAAGAGTATGGAATTAGGGGTTAGTGGCGATATGTTAGGCCGTGTATTTAATGGTCTAGGTCAGCCTATTGATAATGGTCCAGAAATTCTTCCAGAGAAGAGACTTAACATCAACGGGGTAGCAATGAACCCGGCTGCAAGAATGTATCCGGAAGAATTTATTCAGACTGGTGTATCATCTATTGATGGTCTAAATACTCTAGTTAGAGGTCAGAAGCTTCCTATATTCTCGGCTTCAGGTCTTCCACATGCTAACTTAGCTGCACAGATTGCTAGACAGGCAAAGGTAAGAGGAACAGATGAGAAGTTTGCTGTAGTATTTGCTGCAGTAGGTATTACTTTTGAAGAAGCAAACTTCTTTGTAGAGAGTTTCAAAGAAACTGGTGCTATCGATAGAACAGTTTTATTTACAAACTTAGCAAATGACCCAGCTATCGAGCGTATAGCTACTCCTAGAATGGCTTTAACTTGTGCTGAGTATTTGGCTTTCGAAAAGGATATGCATGTTCTAGTAATAATAACAGATATTACAAACTATGCTGATGCACTTAGAGAAGTATCAGCTGCTAGAAAAGAAGTTCCAGGTAGAAGAGGTTACCCAGGATATATGTATACTGACCTTGCAACTCTATACGAAAGAGCTGGTAGACAGATTGGTAAGGCAGGAAGTATAACTATGATTCCTATTCTTACAATGCCTGAAGATGATAAGACTCATCCAATTCCTGACTTAACAGGATATATTACAGAAGGACAGATCATTTTGAGTAGAGAACTTTACAGAAAAGGTCTAAAGCCACCTGTAGATGTACTTCCTTCATTATCAAGACTTAAGGATAAGGGTATTGGCG
>CAMCQA010000006.1 GCA_945876935.1 uncultured Clostridia bacterium
GAATAAAAAAATAACCTGTGAATATTTAATTCACAAGTTAATTATACAATTCAGCTCTTTTCCTTTCATATAATCCAATTAATATATTAGCTATATTAGCATAAACACTCTTGATATTCTACAGATGACTATGCCGAAACAGTCTGTATTTAATCTACATTTATTTATAAGTTTTATAGATTCACTTTATTAGGTATTTCATTTATAATATAACTATGAAAAAAAGTAATCATTTATCAATTATAAAAGGAGGGCTTAAAACAGTAGATGAAGCCCCTAAAAAATTAATTTCTGCTTATGCAACTAAAAGCAGACTTATGGGATGCGCATGGATTTTCGCTCAGTGGGAAGTCTTTGATTGCGAAGAAACAGATGAAATAATAGAGTATTTTTATATTGACTTTGATGAATATGGAATAGAAGACTTTCATCATCTAGAAAATCCTGATAAGTTGAAGGAAAGAGTTCTTGAAGTTACAACAGTAAACTGCATGGGCTCTGTTAGAGTACCTCTAAGTCTGGATCAACTTTCCTGTTTAATCTTTAAGTATCACGAAAAAACTAAAGAAAGAGGACATAAGCTACATGAAAATTGGAGAAAATATAGTTTTATCTTAGATATAGCAAAAGAAATTTATTTAGAAGCCAATTCATCTACTAAGTTAGATGAAATAAAAAGCAAGATTTATGAAACATCTGAAAGCACAGAGTTATCTCTTTGTTCTTTTCCAAGCGAAATTAACGGTATTATAAACTATTCATTAATGAGAATCTTCGCAAAAGATGAAGATATCATATCATCTATGATATCTGAGGAAGCAAAAGGTAACTTAAAACAAATATTTGATTTACAAGATCAATTTACCTTTTTAAAGAATACTATTTCTAAAGGAGATACTATAGATAGAAAAGAAACTTTTTCATGTAAATCGCTAATTCAATCAAAGAAAGATACTTTTGTCATTCTATCTAAAGTAACTATGCTCAATAAAAAAATATACAGTATAGAAATAGTAGATAAACTTAAAATATCAACACCCGAGTTAGCGTTAATGCTAAAAAAGCCTGAATATATAATAATATATCAACTTGAAAAGGAGTACCTTCCTCTCATGGAATTACCTCTTACAAGCAAGATTCCTATTACAGAGTCAAGTTATGAAAATTGTTATTTATATATGGCTTTTAAGAAAGATAACGATCATGTTCTAGATAGTAATTTTGAGCTCTCTGGAGACATATATGGATCATACACACTAACTCTAACAAACCAGATAGCTATATCATCATCTACTTTGGAAGGAGTAAATCTTTTAAGAAAAAATTTACTCTCTACTCCTCTAGAGCCATATCTGAAAGAACTTAGATCCGTTTACCTTGATGTTAGTACATCTTATGGTTTTATAAATTGTGACTTTTTTGAGTTTACTGATTTTTTAGATGATCTTGAAAATCCTACTCTAGAGTATTAGAGAAAAATAAATATTTTTCCATTTTTTATATTTAAGATTTGTGTAAATCTATGTTCTTTTTATAAAATTCTTATCCATATATAAGAAAAGCCTTGTTTTAAAGCATTACAGGGTCTTTCCACAAAATACAAAAGATTGTATACAATCTTTTCACACAGCTCTTGTGGATAAATCTTTAAAATTTTATCGTTGAAAATTTAAAGCTAACAATGATTACGAATATGTCAATACCCAATTTATCCACAATTATGTTCTTTCTATAAAAATAGTCCAAAAGAACACTTTTATATCAGTAAAAAAATAAGTTAAAACTATTAAACTTCGCTATTTTATAAGCTTTGTTAAAGTTTAGATATTCATATACGGAGATTTTAAAATATGAAAACTATGAAATTATACAAAAATAATGCATATTTATCTACTTGTGAGGCTAAAGTATTAGAAATTGTTGAAAATAAAGTAAGATTAGATCAAACTTGCTTTTTCCCTGAGGGTGGTGGCCAAAGCAGCGACATAGGAGTTATAGAAAATATACAGGTTATTCATGTATTTGAGAAAGGCGACTATGTTTGGCATCAGCTTGCATCCACCGACAAATTGAATGTAGGAGATACTGTGCTTTGCTCTATAGATTGGACTCATAGATTTGATAACATGCAGAGACATGCCGGAGAGCATATTATGTCTGGCGTATGGTATGAGCTATATAAAGCGACAAATACAGGATTTCATATGGGAGATGATTATATGACCATAGATTTAACCCTGGATGAAAATAGCCCTTATAAAGAAATAACTCAAGATATGCTAGATGAAGTAGAGCTAAAAGTCAATGAAATAATATGGTCAAATTTGCCTATAGTATCAAATCATTTTGAAAAAAGAGAAGACACTCTAAATCTGAATCTTAGAAAACCTGTAAAAATTGAAGAAGATATTACCATAGTAACAGTAGGAAGTACTGAAAATCCATCGGATAGTGTGGCTTGCTGCGGAACTCATCCTGCTTTTTCAGGAGAAATTGGCATTTTAAAAATTTTTAAAGTAGAAAAAAATAAATCTATGTTTAGAATTTACTTTGATGCTGGTAAGAGAGCATATAGTAATTATAAGGATATAAGCGAAAAAATAAATATCATTGGCTCCATGTTCTCAGCTGGAAAAGATGATATCATAACAAAAGTTCAATCACATAGAGATCGCCACGATGACCTTTTGAATCAAATGAAAGAGCTAAAGCAAACCATCTTAGAAATAAAGTCAAAAGATGCACTAAAAGACATAAATCAATTGAAAAAAGTTAACACTCTGCTTTTAAATGATTTTGATACCGATGATATGTTTAGATTTGGCAACCATATTCTAAATAATATTAATGGATATCTTTTTATTTATTCTGATCAAGATCTTGTAAGTGTTCTTATGTCTAATAAAGGTAGTGAGTTTAACTGCAAAGATCTAGTTAACTCTCTTCGCTCACAGATTATTTTTAAAGGTGGTGGCGGGGATAATTCAGCCCAGCTTCGATTTGAAAGCAAAGATCAGCTTGATTTGCTAATAGAAAAGCTAAGCCATCTATAAACAACAATCTATAAGAAAAAAAGAAGCCTAAAATAAACTTAGGCTTCTTTTAATTTCTAAATACTCATGAAAGTTAAACCATCTTCTTTGCTGTTAACAACAAGCCTTTGACCATCTTTCAATGATCCTTCTATTATCATTTTAGCTATAACATTCTCTAGATTCTTCTGTATATATCTTTTGATAGGTCTAGCTCCAAACTGCACAGAATAACTTTCTTCTCCTATATATTCAAGAGCATTATCTGAAATTTCTAATTCTATATCCTTATCCTTAAGAACATTCTTCAAAGTCTTCAAATTCAATGAAACAATATCTTTAATCTCACTCTTACTCAATGGTTTAAATACAACTATATCATCTATTCTATTAATGAACTCTGGTCTGAAATATGATTTAAGCCGTTCAGTTGTTTCCTTAACTAATTCCTCCCAAACATATCCTTCTTTTTCTATAGCTTCCAAAAGCTGCATACTTCCTATATTAGATGTCATTATAATAATAGTATTTTTAAAACTTACAATTCTACCTTGATTATCAGTTAATCTTCCATCATCTAAGAGTTGTAAAAGAATATTAAATACATCCGGATGAGCTTTTTCTATTTCATCAAACAATATGACACTATACGGTTTTCTTCTTACAGCTTCCGTTAACTGACCACCTTCATCATATCCTATATAACCGGGAGGCGCTCCTATAAGTCTAGATACACTGTGTTTTTCCATATACTCAGACATATCTATTCTTATCATACTATCTTCAGCATCAAACATCGCTTCAGAAAGAGCTTTTGCAAGCTCAGTCTTACCTACACCAGTGCTTCCCAAAAATATGAAAGAACCTATAGGTCTATTTGGAGAAGAAAGACCTGCTCGGCTTCTAAGTATGGCATCTGAAACAGCATCGATAGCCTCATCTTGGCCTATAACTCTTTCGTGAAGAATATCTCTTAATCTTAAAAGCTTTTCTCTCTCCCCTTCAGCTAACTTTGTCACAGGAATTCCCGTCCACTGAGAAACTATCCTTGCAATTTCCTCCTCAGTCACCTCTTCCTTGATCATTCTATCATCACCCATAGCATTAATTTCATCTTTTGCTCTAAGAAGTTCATTTTCCTTTGCAGGAAGCTCTCCATACTTCAACTTAGCTAAAAGCTCCAAATCATATGCTCTTTCCGCTTCAAGAATCCTCTGTTTTATGTCTTCAATATCCTTTTTAAGGTCCTTAAGAGATGTTAGTCTCGCTTTTTCTTCTTCCCACTGAAGACTTTTCAGTTTACTTTCTTCCTCCAATTCCTTAAGTTCTTCAACGATTGCTTCTTTACGCTTTGATGATGCCTTATCTTGTTCTTTAGCTAAAGCTTGATTTTCTATCTCAAGCTGCATCTTTCGTCTATAAATATCTTCAAGGTCAGATGGCATCGAATCTATCTCACTTCTTACTTTAGCTGCTGCCTCATCCATAAGGTCAATAGCTTTATCTGGTAAAAATCTATCTGATATATATCTATCTGACAAAATAGCACTTGCTATAAGCGCTCCATCTGTAATTCTTACTCCATGGTGAATTTCAAATCTCTCCTTCAAACCTCTAAGAATAGATATAGTATCTTCTACTGTAGGCTGATCTACAAGAACCTTTTGAAATCTTCTTTCTAAAGCTGGATCTTTTTCTATATATTTTCTATACTCATCTAGTGTAGTAGCACCTATGCAATGAAGTTCTCCTCTAGCAAGTTTAGGCTTCAAAAGATTGCCAGCATCCATAGAGCCCTCCCCTTTACCTGCTCCAACAATATTGTGAATTTCATCTATAAATAGAATAATTCTACCTTCACTAGACTCTATTTCATCTAAAACGGACTTTAATCTTTCTTCAAATTCTCCTCTGAATTTTGCACCAGCAATCAGAGCTCCCATATCGAGCTCATATATAGTTTTATCCTTAAGACCCTCAGGAACATCACCATTTACTATCCTCTGAGCAAGTCCTTCTATAACAGCAGTTTTGCCAACTCCAGGCATTCCTATTAAAACCGGATTATTTTTAGTTCTTCTGGAAAGAATTCTTATAGCGCTTCTTATTTCCTCATCTCGCCCTATAACAGGATCTAGCTTTCCTTCTCTTGCCAATCTTACCATATCTCTTCCATATTTTTCCAAAGCTTCATAAGAATCCTCAGGGTTTTGACTATCTACTTTTTTGTTTTTCTTAATACCAGCTACAGCTATATCAAACCTATCTTTCATTACTCCAAAAGCTGATAGTGGCTTATTGTCCACTTTATTGTTTCCATCGATAATAGCAGCATATACATGTTCAACACTCGTATATAAATCTCCTTGAGAAGAAGATATTTTCTCTGCAGTAGCCAGAGTTTTCTCAAGTTTCTGAGATATAAAAATATTTCCTCCCTCTACTTTAGGAAACTTTGCAATATCTGACTTTAATCCATTTTCTAAAGCCTGCATATCAGCTCCTATAAATTGTAGAAGCTTTGATATAAAACCATTTTTTTGTTCAAGCAACGCCAAATGTAGGTGCGCTACTTCAATTTGAGGATTAGACTCCAAAATACCCTTGGTTCTTGCATCCATCAACGCTTCCTGTAATTTTTGTGTGAATCTTTCTGTGTTCATAACCTTCATCCCTTCATTTCTAAAAACTCAAGTTAATAGAAAGAAGACTCTCCTTTCTTATTTCAAGCTATATAACAGCTTATATTACTATTCTAAGGCACAAAAATACTAATGTCAAGGATTTTTTAGCACTCATTTAATTGGAGTGCTAATAATTTTTTATTTCTTTCGTTTCCAATAAAAAAGGACTAAGAAAACTTAGTCCTGCTATTATCTTATTCATTTCATACTCTTATATCATTTGGTACAAGATTATATATTCTATCCCCAAGATAATTTTCCAACGCTTCAATAAAGGATATAAAATCAGCTATTACTTTATCTAGTATATGCTCATTTTCTTTGCCAAATTTTTTCAAAGCTTTTTTCTTTATATACTCCATACGCTTCTCTGGTCCAACAAAATGGCTCTGCAAAACAACTCTGTCAGCTATACAAAGGATATCCACCTCTTGAAGATTTTCAATAGCTCCTTTAACTTTGTGAATCTTATGCTGGCTAACCAAATTACCCACATCAAATAAGCCTATACTTTTTAGGTAAGCTCCTCCAACCTCTTCATGATTTTTGTGAACTCTTGCAATATCATGTAAATAGCCCGCAGAAGCTATCAAATTTGTATTTAAATGTAGACCTTTTTCATTTAGCGCAACTGCAATAGCTCTTCCTGTCTCACTAACAGCATTACAGTGAAGTTTTACATGGTCAGGTGTTCCATAATCATCTAGAATATCAAAACACTCTTTTTTAGTTGGGCAGTAATCTGATGAAAAATTAAACTGTTTTTCCATAATATACCTAGTCTTTAACTATTTTCTTTGGATATAGCTATCCACTTTAATTTCTATGATTTGATCTTCTTCCTCAGGATTGAAAAGAGTAGTTTTCTTAGTACCAGAAAGGTGAGAGTCGTTCTTTAAATACTCTGACATAACTTCATATATCCAATCCATAGGCCAAGGAAATTGTAATTCTCCTTCTATCAAATTTCCTTCAACATCGAAAGTCAGTTTTTGATTTTTTAAATCACACGGAATACTTTCAACTCTTTCGATTACTACATCATAAAGCCTATCTATAATAACATTGTTCTGCGCAGGTGTATCAATAATATAAGCTACGTCATTTCCCACGTCCTTAGCAAGCTTTCTACTGCAACTTGTCTTGCAAGCGGTAGAGCACGTAGCACACATATCACTTTGCCCAACAGGATCCAATCTATGATAATTTTTTTCTATAACATGCTTACCCAAGGTAAAAATCTCCTTCATTCTCATCCACTTCAGCACTGTAATAAATACATTGCCATTTACCTAATAAATATTGTTCTGCATTTACTACCATTTCATCTATAGAGCTATATTCATATCTATCTCCACTGCAAAACATATTTATTTTATTTACCTCAATAAACCACTTTTTCTCTTCTTCGTCATACCAAAGCAAAGTATCATCTGGCTTATTAAAAAACTGTGTAGTACCCTTTTCAAACTCTCTCTTAAAATCATCTGCAGAAGGGTTTATCAAAGGCAAAAATACTCTATTTATTTCCAAATCGAAAGTTTTTCCATCTTCACATCTAGAAGCAACTAGTTTACCAAATTTTTCGCTTACTATAAGTTTATTTCCGGCAATCTTCAACATATGATTGACAGCATCAATAACTTCTATAAAAATGCCCTCTTCATTAACTGAAAACTTTCCTTCGATTTCAAACATATCATCTTCTAAGTAAAAATCTACTGATTTACCATCTACTTTTTCAAAAAAATCTTTATCTTTTAAATCTAACATTATCTTCTCTCATTACTTTACTTCAAAATTCAAAAGTTCTGGGTTCTGATATATGTTTCCCTTAAGCTTAAATGTCTCTGACATGTAAGGTCCACCCATTCCAACAGATCCATCGTTTCCGAGTAGAATAAATCCAGCAATTTCCTCGCTCCACATTATCTGATAAAGACCGTTATCACTCTCAACAACATCGCCTTCAAAGATTTCTTTCTGCTCGTTATCAAACCATCCTGTACTCTGTAGAGGCACTAACTCTATAGGATCATTAGGGTTTTTAAAATCATAAATCAAAACAGTACCATAAGATAGATACCCATAAATAGTCTTTTCTAAATCAGAAGCATTCTCTTGTTCTAATTCTTCTGGAGAATACATCTTCTTATTCTCATCATCCCATGCTCTAAATTTAATTTCACGCATTTAAATTTCCTCGCTTTTAATACAATCGGTGCCATTTTCATGGCACCGATATAAATAACATATTTAAAGCTTAATATCTATAAATTAAGCTTAGAATACTCCTTTAGCTTTCTGTTCTTTAATTGCATTTAGAACCTTTTCTGGAGTTAGAGGCATTTCTGTAAATCTAACGCCGATAGCATCGTAAACTGCATTAAAGATAGCTGGTATTGTTGGTTGAATTGGACCTTCTCCTGATTCTTTAGCACCGTATGGAGCTGATGGGTCATATGCATCAACAATGTTAGCATCGATTTCAGGCATATCTAGAGCTGTAGGTAGCTTATAGTCGTGGAATGAAGGGTTTAGGAATGTTCCATCTGGAGCAATCTTCATTTCTTCATATAGAGCCTGACCCATACCCATCTGAATAGAACCATGAACCTGACCTTCAACGCTCTGAGGGTTGATAGCAACACCACAGTCTCCTGCTTCTGTGATCTTAACTACATTGATCTTTCCTGTTTCTAGATCAACATCTACTTCAGCAATCTGAGCACTGAATCCAAATGTTGGAGAGTGACCGATGTTACCACCCTGCTGAATACCCTTTCTTCTTGGAGGTGTGAACTGTCCAGTCATTGAAAGAGGTCCATTTGTCTGGATGTAAGAAGAAACAACTTCTCTCCAAGGAACTCTCTGCTTTGGCTTGTAGATGTTGTAGAATTCTCCACCCTGAACTTCTACTTCATCACCTCTAATGCCTAGCATACCTGCAGCTACAGGCTTTAACTCTGCATTGATCTTTTCAGCAGCCTGTCTAATAGCCCAACCAGTAGCAAATGTTAGACGGCTTGCGAATGTTCCTAAGTCGAAAGTAGATACAGATGTATCTCTTGGAATTACAGTAACATCCTCAGTCTTAACACCTAAAGTTTCAGCTGCCATCTGAGCCATTACCATATCTACACCCTGACCGATATCAGTAGCACCACAGTATACTGTTACATCATTTTCTTCATCAACCTTGATTGTTGCAACTGTATGTGGCTTGTATGATAGGTAAAGAGTATAAGATGTACCAGAAATATAGTATCCACCAGATAGACCAATACCTTTACCGAAAGGTAGTTTTCCATGCTTTTCTTTATATCCTGATTTTTCAACACACTCTGTTAGACATTTTTTGTATTCTGTGTGAGGAATATACATCTTACTCATAGCTGTATATCCTGATTCTGCAGCATTTAGCATTCTTATTTCATATGGGTCCATACCGAAGTGAGCTGCTGCCTGGTCAAGCATCTGCTCCATTGCAAATCTAGGCTGAACTCCACCAAGACCTCTGAACGCTCCACATGTTGGCTTGTTAGTGTAGATTCTCTTACCATCAAATCTTACGTTTGGAATCATGTAAGGGATGTGTACCATTGAAGCTGTGTAGAATAGTACTACGATACCCCAACCTGCATACGCTCCACCATCCATAAGGTTAGTGAAATCACAAGCTGTAATCTTACCAGTTTTATCAAAGCCAAGCTTCATCTTCATGTAGCAAGGGTGTCTTCCGTTATTTGTAGCAAATACTTCACTTCTTTCATATGTGATCTTAACTGGTCTACCAATCTTTCTAGATAGGATTGAAGCACAGAAGTCAGCCTGTGAAGCAACACCCTTTCCTCCAAAACCACCACCGATTAGAGGAACTGTTATTCTAATCTTATTCAAAGGCATTTCAAGAACCTTAGCTAACTGCTGATGAGTGTAGTGAGGTACCTGACATGTTGCATATAGGTGTAGTTTTCCAGTTGCAACATTAAAGTCTGCTAGAGCTGACTGTGGTTCGATAAATCCATGATTTACATAAGAAGAGTAATAGTCCTGCTCAAGAACATAATCAGCTTCTGCTAGAGCCTTCTCTGGATCTCCGTAAATCTGAATACCTTCATAACAAATATTGTTTGGAGAATCTTCATGAATTCTAACATCATCTCTCTTTACAGCTTCTCTTGGGTCAACAAGTGCTTCTAGAACTTCGTATTCTACTTCTATTAATTCTAGTGCCTTCTCAGCGATTTCTTCTGTTGTTGCTGCAACAGCTGCTACTGGCTCACCCCAGTTTCTAACTTTACCAACAGCTAATGCATGTTCGTTAGCGTTATGAGGAACGATACCGTATGGAATTGGGCAGTCCTCACCAGTTATAACAGCTAAAACTCCCTCTAGCTCTAGAGCCTTGCTGTAATCAATCTTAACAATATTAGCATGTGCATGCTTACTTCTTAAAAGCTTACCATATACCATTCTAGGTAGAGTTAAGTCATCTGTATAACGTACAGATCCCTTTACTTTATCTGGACCATCAGGTCTACGTATGCTTCTACCTACTTCTGTAAACTCTTTTGTATAGTCTCTATAGTTATTATATCTATTCGCTACTTCATACATCTTTCCCATCTTACTTAGCCTCCTTTTCTGCAACTGAATTTGCATAAGACTCTATAGCTTCAATGATATTGATGTATCCTGTACATCTACATGTGTTACCAGAGATAGCTGTCTTAATTTCTTTCTGAGTTGGGTTTGGATTTCTATCTACTAAAGCCTTAGCTGATAGAATCATACCAGGTGTACAGAAACCACACTGTACTGCACCGTGATCTAGGAAAGCATCCTGGATTGGATGTAATGTACCATCTTCGTTTGCGATACCTTCAATAGTTGTAATTTTCTTGCCTACACTTGCAACAGCTAGCTTAATGCAAGAAAGTTCTGGCTTGCCGTCAATTAAAACTGTACATGCTCCACAGTCTCCCTGACCACAACCCTTTTTAGTTCCTGTTAAACCAACAGTCTTTCTAATTACATCAACTAGAAGATCCATTGGAGTAACTACAACGTCATAATTCTGATTGTTGATATTTAAAGTAATTATTTGTTTCATTTTACGCCTCCATCGCTAATTCATAAGCTTCTTTTGTTAATCTTCTAGCTAGAGCTCCTACTACATCTTTTCTGTATTCTGCAGATGCTCTTATGTCGGAAATTGGTTTTGCTTCGCTCATAGCAGCTTCACCAATCTTTTCAACTAGATCTTCATTTAGCTCTTTGCCAACTAATAGCGCTGGTACAGCTTCGGAAACGATAGGTTTAGGTGATACTGAACCCATAACTAGCTTTACGCTCTTAACAGTCTTTTTATCAGCTTCTAATTCCACATTTACAGCCATGTTAACAGCATCGATTTCCATAGCATTTCTTAAACCAATGTAACCATATACTGTAGCTGAGTTAGCTGCTGGTGCAGGAATTACGAACTTTGTTAGCATTTCATCCTTTTCTAGTACGTTTTTACGGTTTCCTAGAATAAAGTCCTCAGCCTTTACAACTCTTGTACCTCTCTTACTTTCAATTACAACACTTGCATTTAATGCAGCTAAAGGTGTAGGAGTTTCTCCCGCTGGTGAAGAGTGAGAAATATTTCCACCTAAAGTAGCCATAGTTCTAACCTGGTAAGAACCAAGCTCACCTGCAGCATGAACTAGGGCATTGTAATCTTTTACTAATTCTGTAGAGTTTTCAATATCTGCAATCTTTGTACATGCACCTATTTCAACTCCTTCATCAGTGAATTTGATACCTGCCAATTCTTCAACGTCACCAATGTTTATAATGTTTTCTGTTTCGATCATCTTTTCCTTCAGCATGATGATAAGATCAGTGCCTCCAGCAAGCATCTTTGATCTGTCGCCAATATCAGCTAGCAACTCTAAAACTTCTGCCTTAGTCTTAGGTGCATGATACTGAAAATTACTTAAAATGTTCATTCTTATACGCCTCCTTTAATCTTACGTGTTTGTTCTTTGAATGAAATGCTTTCAGTTTAATAAAATGAATTTGTGCGATATTCATTTATTCCTTATATAATATTAAAATTTAAGTTGTTTGTCAATAATATGACAAGCTCCAAAATGGCTATAAACCTTTAAATTTTAAGTTAGTAATCTATAACAAATAGACGTTAAAATGGCATCTTGTATACATGAATTATTGAGTTTTCAAACAAAAAAGCAGCTGCTATAATTTTCGTAGCAACTGCTTTTGTTTTTACTATCTAACTAATTTTCAATATAAATAATTTTTTCTTTATCGAAGTCTAATCTTAAATATGTATTTTTAGTTAAAGTTTTATGTTTTCCATCCTTCTTCACTCTAAAAGAGTAAACGTTAGCAGACTCATCAAGAAGGTTGTTATCATCACCTCTTATAGCAAAGAAAACTTTAAACTCTTCCATGTCCTCATATATACTTTCTACTTCAATATTTATCGGATTTTCACCTTTTTCATCATCTTCCAAAATTTTTAAAAATTTTCCTCTGACAGCTATGTACTTGATGTTTTCTCTTGTGCTGAAGCCTTCTTCAAGCGGAATTTTTAATTTCCATTCAGGAACATGAAGCACCAAATCTTCATCTACACTAGCCTCCAAGATATTTCTAATACCTGTCATCCTTGCACCTTCTCTTGTATTAGGTGACATGAAAAGCTCTCTAGTATTACCATGCTCAATAATTTCTCCATGATTGATTACTAACACTTCATCACTAAATTTAAAAATTTCAGTTTTGCTATGAGAAACCATAATAACGATTCCATCGTAATCATTAAGCATTTCTTCTAACTCAACCTGCATCTTCTCTTTTAAGTTTCCGTCCAGCGCTGAAAAAGGTTCATCAAGAAGAATAACTTTTGGACCATAAGCCATAATTCTCGCAAGAGCAACTCTTTGCTGCTGCCCCCCAGAAAGTTCTCCCGGCTTCTTTTCAGAAAGATTATCTATACAAAACTTATTCATCAAGTGGTTCGCTCTAGTTCTTTTATCTTCCTTGCTTCCTTCTATAACTATCTCTATGTTCTCCCTCACTGTCATGTTAGGAAATAGAGCGTAGTTTTGAAACATATAGGCAACATCTCTGTCCTGTGGCTTTATATTGATTTTTTCTTCTGAATTTAATATATACTCGCCATTGAGCATTATTTTGCCTTCATCAGGTGAAAATATTCCTGCAATATATTTCAATAGCATGCTTTTCCCAGATCCAGACTCTCCTAAAATTCCGATTCTTTTGGAATTAGTCTCAAAAGACATATTCAATTGAAAGTTATCTAAATTAGATTTTACTGAAACGGATAGATCCATAATTTCTCTTTCTATAATTACTTTTTATTTAAAATAACGTTTATCGAATAGACGATTACAAAAGAAATAGTCATTACAATGACAACCCACGTTCCTGCTCGTAAGTAGTTTCCATCATCTATTACAAGGGCAATAGCCTGAGAAATTGTACCCGTCTTTCCTGGTATATTTCCTGCTATCATAGAGGTAGCACCATATTCGCCCATGGCTCTTGCAAAAGAAAGTATAGTTCCTGCAAGCAAACCTGGTTTAGATATAGGAAGTAGAACCTTATAAAAAATCATTCTTTCGCTCATACCTAGGGTTCTCGCAGCATAAATAAGATTCTTATCAACCTGATCAAAGGCTGCTCTAGCATTCTGATACATCAATGGTAAAGAAATTACTGTAGCTGCTATTATGCAGCCTAGCCAAGTCTGAACTACAGATATATCAAAAGTATCTAGTAAAAAGCTACCTACAAGCCTTCTCTTACTGAAGATAAGAAGAAGGATAAAGCCTGCTACAGTAGGTGGCAAAACAAGAGGAAGAGACATTATTCCGTCTAATAGCGCTCTCTTTTTTCTTCCATAGACTAAAGCTTTTCTTGCCAAATGTATTCCTATAAAAAATGACATAATAGTTGCAACTATAGCCGTTTTTATTGAAATGTACAGGGGACTCCAGTCTAAATTTTTTATTACCTCTAATAATTCGTTCAATTAATACCAGCCTCTCTATTTATAGATTTACTTAAAACAGCTAAACTATTTTGTCATGAATCCGTACTTTTCATATACTTTCTTTGAATCCTTATTCATTAAGAATTTGTATAATTTGTCAACTGCTTCCTCTTTTTCCTTTGAAGAATCTTTCGACTTTACTTTAGCGATAGGATAAATAATTTTTCCTGTCTTTTCAATATCTATCTTAGAGATGATCTTAACGTTATCATTTCTAAATGCATCGCTCACATATGAAAATCCAACTTCACTTGATTTTTCAGCAACTGCGCTTAGAGCTTTACTTACATTTTCCTGCTCACTGATTGTTACGTTACCTAAAGCTTCAGAAACTTGCTGTCCTGTGATTTCTTTAATTACATCCTTTTCCATACTTGAAGATGTTAGCATTCCTTCTGCAATAAGAGCTT
This sequence comes from uncultured Clostridia bacterium, assembly GCA_945876935.1. Taxonomy (GTDB): domain Bacteria; phylum Bacillota; class Clostridia; order Peptostreptococcales; family Anaerovoracaceae; genus Gallibacter. Next base: position 14,222 of record CAMCQA010000006.1, read on the forward strand.
TTCTAGCATAAAAACCTGCTGGAACACTACCATAAGGAAGAGCTATGCTCTTTGCTGATTTTATACTCTTTATGTCCTTAACGCTACCTTCATAATCTTTTGAAGCAATAATTGCAAGCTGATTTTCTAAAAGATCCATTGTACTATCTTTTACAATAAAATCTCCTTCTTCAAGCTCCTTAATTTCTTTAGGTGAAGCACTCAAGAATATGTCACAGTCGAAACCTTCTTTAATCTGTGCTTTTAGCTTACCTGAACTATCAGCATTGACAATAACTTTAATTCCTGGGTTTTCTTTTTTCAAAGTCTGCTTTAATTTCATCTACAGAGTCAGATAAACTAGCAGCTATGAACAAATTAACTTCAACCTTCTTGCCATTGTCCTCCTTATCATTTCCACAAGCTGTTAAACTAACTGATAACATCATGAAAACAGCTAAACACATGGAAATCACAGCAAACTTTTTACCAAATTTCATACTCATTTGATTCTCCTTTCAAGTATTTAAGATAAATTTATTTTCTAGCACATTCAGTTGCTGTACTATTTAAAATTTGTAGACCGTGGTCTAGATTTGGAAGCAAAAATTCAAGACCTTCCTTAACAGCCTTTGGACTTCCTGGTAGATTAACTATCAAAGTTCTTTTTCTAAGTCCGCTAACAGCTCTGCTAAACATTGCTCTTTCAGTGTATTTCATAGAATAAGCTCTTATCGCTTCAGCTATACCATTAGCCATTTTGTCACATACTGCCACAGTAGCTTCAGGAGTAACATCTCTAGGTGCAAAACCTGTGCCACCAGTAGTTATAACGAGATTTACCTGTCTGCCATCAGCAAGTCTTGTGAGCTGCTGTTCAATCTTATGCTGTTCATCTGGAACTATTACCACTTCTTTCACATCAAAATTTGCTTTTTTAAGCTCCTCTGCTATTACTGGGCCGCTTTCGTCAACCCTTTCACCAGTGGAACCTTTATCACTAACAGTTACAACTGCCGCTGTCAGAGGTCTATCTTTACTTAATGGAATAAGTTCTACTTGATCACCGACCATAATATCTCCACCTTTTATAACCTCAGTGAAGACCCCCTCTCTAGGCATGATGCAATCACCTACAGCATGATATATAGCACAATGGCTGTGACACTCTTTACCTATCTGAGTAAGCTCTAAAATAGCTTCCCCTATCTTAAAACGCGTGCCAACTGGCATAGCTCTAAAGTCATATTCATCTATTATGATATTTTCTCCAAAAGCCCCAAGATCCACATTGGCACCTCTCGCTCTAAACTCTTCAATTTTGTCAAAAGATAAAAGGCTTACCTGCCTGTGCCACTTTCCTGCATGAGCATCATTTTCTATTCCAAAACCTTCTATTAGCTTTGCCTTTCCTACTTCCGTTTTCTGAGTACCTTTTCTCTCACTTATACAAATTCCAATAATTTTAGCCATTATATAATCCTTTCCAAAAGCTATCCGCCGATTTGAATCATCTTTTTAGCTTCAGTAATATTCTCTTCTTCGTCAAAGCAGTGCTTCTCCGGTTTTTCTAAAATACTCTGCTTAAGTATCTCTGAAATTTCTATCTCATCTCTATTATTTATAGCATCTTTTAAATCAAAACCCTTATCGAAACAAAGACAAGACTTTACTTCTCCTGTCGATGTCATTCTGATTCTATTACATGAGTCACAAAATACACCATGTATAGCACTTATAAAACCTATACGCCCTTTCAAGCCATCAACTTCATAATATCTTGCTGGACCATGACCTCTTTTTGCATTATCTTGTCTAACAGATCCAAATTTATTTTTTAGCAGCTCCAAAAGAAGATCGTTGGAAATAAGTTTCGAATCTGCACCATAACCTATCGGCATCATTTCTATAAATCTAACATCCAAAGGATATTTCTTACTTAAAAGACATAAAGAAATAAAATCCTCCTCATAATGCTCGTCATGTAAAACTGCGTTTATTTTAACTCTCACTCCGAGTCGAACAGCTTTTTCAATACCTTGAAAAACCTTGTCTATCTTGTCAAAACCTGTTATTTCCTCATATCGTTTTCTATCTAAAGTATCTAAACTTATATTGATAGACTTAACTCCTGCTGATACTAAATCTTCAAGCTGTTCTTCTAGGAAAATACCATTGGTAGTTAATGTGACATCTTTAACTCCATCTATTTCATATATTTCTTTTATAAGTTCACTACAGTCTCTTCTTACAAGCGGTTCTCCTCCTGTAATCTTAAAGTTTACAATACCTAGTTTAACCGCTTCTTTACACACCATAACAATCTCATTGAATCTTAAAATATCATCATGGGTACAAAGCTCTACACCATCTGGCATGCAGTATCTACAACGCAAATTACATCTATCTGTGATAGAAATCCTCATATAATCTATATTTCTGTTAAATGAGTCAATCAATTTTTACTTCTACCTTTCCCAGGTGCCACTTTTACCACCAGTCTTTTTCATAAGCTTAATATCGCTAAGCTCCATTTCCTTGCCTAAAGCCTTGCACATATCATAAATAGTAAGAAGGCATATATTTACGCCTGTTAGAGCTTCCATCTCTACGCCAGTCTTACCTATAGTCTTAACCGTACATATAGCTTTAATAGTATAGTTTGCTTCATCCTTTTCAAAATCAATTGTAACTTTGCTTAAGTTGAGAATATGGCATAATGGTATCAAATCAGAAGTTTTCTTAGCACCCATTATACCTGCTACTCTGGCGATTCCAAGAACATCACCTTTACCTATACTTCCTTCTTCTATCTTTTCAAAACATTCTTTCGAAACTTTTATGCTGCCAACAGCAATAGCTTCTCTAACAGTATCAGTCTTATCGCTTACATCTACCATTACTGCATTGCCATCGCTATCAAAATGAGTAAATTCATTCATATCTAATACCTTCTTATCTACCGAAACTACATTTTGGGAAAGTGCAAATATCACATTCTAGACAAAGTCCACCTTCACCAAGTTCTGCTAAATCTTCTGCTGAAATCATATCATCAGCCATAACTCTAGGTAAAATCAAATCAAATATAGTTCTCTTAGAGTACATAACACATCCCGGAAGCCCCATAACAGGAACCGTTTTACCATTGTTATCGTAATATGATACTAAGAACATTGCACCTGGAAGTACTGGCGCCCCATAAGATATAATATTTGCTCCTGTGTTTTTAATAGCAAGAGGAGTTTTATCATCAGGGTCCACACTCATTCCACCTGTGCAGATAACCATATCTGCTCCCTTTTCAATTAGCTCTAAAATAGCCTTAGTAACTTTTTTATCATCATCTTCTAAAACGATATGTTCAAATAGCTCTCCACCGAACTCAGAAATTTTATCAATAACAACAGGTGTGAAGGTATCTTTAATTCTTCCGTAGAAAACTTCATTACCAGTTGTTACTATACCTACCTTTTTACCTTCAAATTTTTTGATTTCAAAAATAGGTTTTCCACCAGTTATACTATTTACTTTTTCTTGCACTTTAGTCATCTTTTCTTCTTCAATAACTAAAGGAATAATTCTTGTCCCTGCGATCTTTTCACCTTCTACCACAGGAAAGTTTCCGTGAATGCTGGCAATCATAAGCTGTCCAAAATTGTTTACAGCCTTAAGAGCTTCTCTATTTATTTTTAGAAGACCATGGCAATCTGCGAAAAGATTAATTTTTCCTTCCTTTGGCTCTGAGCGTTTCATATTATCATTTATACAAAGTGAGCACAAAATTTCAGCGCCCTCATTTTCATGAAGCATGCCTTCATCATTCTCCCAAATGTAAATATGATCTTTACCAACACTTAAAAGTACTGGTATATCTTCTTTCTTTATAACGTGGCCTTTCTTGAAAACAACATCTTGAGTTACACCCTTTATTATCTGTGTTATATCATGGCAAAGAACTGCCCCTTCCGCTTCTACTGTTTTAATAATCTTCATACTATCTATCCTTTGCCCTTTCATTTATTAGTTGGCCTGCTATACTTATTGCAATTTCTGCTGGTGTCTCAGCATCCATCGGAATTCCTATAGGAGCAGTTATCCTGCTAAGATCTTTATCTTCATATCCATCATTTCTCAATTTTTCCATTACACCTGCAGTTTTTCTTTTACTTCCTATTACACCTATGTATCTAGCCGGTGTCTTGAGAACTTGTCTCTGAATTATATAATCATCCTTATGTCCTCTAGTCATAATGCAAATGTAGTCATTTGGAGTTACTTCTTTACAAAATTCTTCTAAATTATCCATATCTACAATTCTTGTATCTACAACACCCTCAAATAGTTCTCTCTTAGCAAAACCTTCTCTATCTTCAAGAACTATACAAGAAAAAGCAATTCTACTAAGAGTAGGAACTAGCTGCTGTGCAACATGACCGCCTCCAAAAATATACACTTTAGAATTTCTATTTATCTGTTCAATATAGTAAGTTTTTTCATCTATCTTACATCTTGTAGGCTTTCCATCTAAATTATTAATAATATCCTCAGGAATAGTCATGCCAAAGGCTCCCTCAGCTTCATTATATATTCCTAAGAGTGCATCGCCTCCATCAGTGATATCCATTATAAGCCAAAGATTTTCATTGTTATCAAACATGCTTAAAGCCTTATCTACTACGGCTCTAATGTTTTTATCTTCACTTGAAACATAATGGAAGAAGCATGTTACATCTCCTCCACAAATCATTCCCAAATCCTGAACTTCATTCTGTCTTAAAATATAGTTCTCATTAAAGGATTTTTTTGTTTTTATTACTTCCTGTGCCTTCTGCTGACATAAGTACTCTACAGCGCCTCCGCCTATAGTTCCATATATTCTGCCAGCTTCGCCAACAATCATTCTAGCCCCTGCTCCTCTAGGTGTAGAGCCTGAACTTGATGTTACACTAACAATGGTCACATCTCTGTCAGCTTCCAGTTCATCTCTCAATAATTCGAATAATTTTCTCATACACTTTCTCTCATTTTCATAATGCTAAAATAGCCTATCTAGTTAATACCTATATCCTTATAATTATATCTTAATTAATCCTCTTTTACTAATATTTTTTCTGGTATTATACCTACATCTATACTTTCAAATTTTTTATTTTTATATGCAAAAGAACTGTAAGAGGCATAGGGCTGGCTAATATCACGAGAGGTTTTTATATCTGCTCCAGTAGCCTTTGCGATAAATGCGCAATTAACCCCAGCGTGTGCAACACACACAATATCTCCTACAGTTTTATTCATTATCTTTATAATAGCGTTTTCCATTCTTATCAATGCATCGGTACGCTTTTCACCAAATTTGGGCTCATCGCCCAGTTCTTTTTTTATATCTTTGAGAGGAAGGCCTTCCCACTCGCCCATATAAATTTCTCTTAAATCTTTCTCGACACATACCTTTATTCGACCATCGGCAATTATTTCAGCCGTATGTCTGCATCTAGATAAAGGGCTACAAAAAATATACTCAATATTTTTATCTGAAAAAAAATCTCTTAGATTATAACTTTCAGAAATTCCTTTCTCTCCTATATCCAGATCGGTACTGCCAATGCACAACTTAACACCATCCTTGAAATCAGGTGTAGCATGCCTCACAAGATAAAGTTTTCTCATAACATACCTTATCTAAGTCCTTTTCCAAAGTACTTTTTATATCTTTTTTCTAGCTCTTTATTCATCTCTTTAAGAAGGTTTGCATAATTTTCAATCAATCTTTCTCCTTCTTTTGTTAAATTGGAGCCTCCTCCGCCAGCACCGCCAGTCCATTTTTCTACAACAGAAAAACCAAGCTCTCTTTCTATTTCTTTTATGAGCTTACTCCCTTTAGAATAGGAAATTCCCACGCTAGCACAGGCTTGCTGTATTGATTTTTTAGATGAGATGGTGCACAAAAGTTTGTAAGAAGTATCATCAAAGAATACTTCTCTAGCCTTAAGCTTAACTTCCACCATAGAGCTTATAGGATAGCCTTTGCCACGTTGATAATTCCATTCAATAAGCTCAGAATATTCCTCAGGCGTATCTATATCGAAATAAACGGCTTCATCATCAACGTCAACATTTGTAATGGGTGCACTGTAACTTTCCATTGCACCTCTAAGACCACCTTCTCCTTCATAACTGCTAAGTGTCTCAGCGAACTTGTTTGTTATGATGATCGGGTGACCTGGTTTTCCTTTAAAAGTAGTTCTAACTAAGTCTGCATCTATACTTAATACTTTTATCAAAGTTTCCTCTAATATGGCCGGCAGGTCCATAGGCATGATCATAATTCTATCGCACAAATTCATTATATCTTCAACACCTAAGATTACAGAGTCAAACATTTGAGTTTCAGAATATTTTTCATTATGCACATATCGTATATCATCGAAAAATATATTTTTCTTAAGCTCATCAGACTTATGTCCACAAACTACAGTAATAGGATCAATATTTAGTTTTTTTAGCTTACTTATAGTATGATTAGCAACTGTCGAATCACCAAATGGCAGCGAAGGCTTAAAAGTCTTCATTCTTGATGATAGTCCTGCTGCAACTATAACAGCACCTGTCTTTTTCATAATCTATCCTTACAACGATAGCGTTCGTTTTTTAATTAACTAACGCTCTTTAATTATAGTACGCACTTATCTTAATGTCAATATCTTTAGATATTTAAATTCCCTTTTCAATCAATCTTTATATCTATCATTAACTTTTTCTTCCTTTTCTTTAGCTTCTTTAATACCTTTATGAATATCGTCAAATTCTTCATAATATTTCTTAGCTATAAAACACCCTAAACCATGGGCCCCTGCTCTATTTAAGTGAACTTTATCCTCTTCAAGCCACTCAGGCTTACCTTTTATCTCAGAATACCAATCAAAAACATATACATTATCCTTTTCTTTGGCATATTCCTTTATAGACTCATTGACTTCATCCTGCCAACTACTAGATGTAAATGTAGTTAGAAAAATAATTTTTCTCTCATCACCTATCTCATTAACAAAATTATCTAATTGTCCTTCTGTAAAATTACCGTTAGTTCCTAATATGACAACAACCGTATCTTCCAGCTCACCTCTATCCTTAAGTTGTTTGATTACACCTACACTTTTATAAAGCTGTCTTCCTACAACGCCATCTATATGACTATTTGGAAAAATTTCTGCCAAAGCTGATGAGCCAGATAGAAGAATTGAGTCGCCAACAAAAGTAATTTTTTGCTCTCTTGCATACAGCATCTCTTCTCTTGAAAGCCCCTCTATATCAGGAATATCCTTTCCCATTGAGAGTGCTTCCTTCTGCTTAGCCTCTAGAACTTTCCTTTTTTCTTCTGCAAGTCTAGCTTCCAGCTGAGCTACCGTTTCATTTTTCCCCGTAGGTGACACTAGCACTCCAATCAAACTTATGAGTACTACGACAAGTATTATGATATTTTTAATAAGTTTTTTCTTATCTTTTTCTCTTAAATTCAATCTAATTTTAAACCCTTTTTTAAGGACTCTTTCCGTAAATTCTCTTTCAAATATCAAATGAAATACCAGGCTTAAAATAAATAGACCAATTACTTGCAAGTACCACTTACCACCAATCCACGAAGAAGATAATGCTCCGTATGTAAAGTAGCAAAATACTGGATAATACCAAAGATAAACACTATAACTGATTTTACCTGGTACTGATAAGAAGTTCAAGCCTACTATATTGTTATATTTGCTATCTAAAGTTAATATCTTTATTACTATCGCAACTAAAATATCAAATATAAACATGCCTCCCCTGTATGTAAGCGTGCTAGTATCTCTCATAATAAATATCATAGCAATCATAACTAATAAGGAAACAATGAAAATAAATCTTCTTTTTGTTATATCAGCGAGAAGCCTATTTTCTCTCATAATGCTTGTAGCAATACCGATAAAAAAGCTAAAAGCTCTAGTATCAACTCCATAATAAACTCGCGATGGATCACCATCAATAGGATATAAAACTCCCATTAACAAAGCGCTTATTATCGCTAAGATAAAAAATAATCCGCTTACTTTGCTGTTACTTTTCAAAACTTTCTTTGAGAATAAAAATATAAACGGCGTTATTATAAAAAGTTGAAATTGAACTCCCAAGTACCATAAGTGAATGAAGGGAGATGGATTTATAAAGGCTTCAAAATAGGAAGATCCTGAGAAAATTTGCAAATAGTTATTAACATATAATAAGCTACTCCACACTGTATGTTTCACATTAAATAAAAATTTAAAGTCAAAAACTGTAAAAAAAGCTATCGATATGACTAACATTCCCACTAAAGGAACTGTCAATCTGATAAACTTTTTTCTAATATACTCTTTATAGTTAAAACCCTTTAAATAACTGCTATCCATGGCTTTTCCTAGTAAAAATCCCGACAATACAAGAAATATATTAACTCCTAAGAAGCCACCTGAAACGAAGAAGGGTATATAGTGATACAAAATCACTGATAGAATTGCTAAAAATCTTAAGCTATCGAAACTTTTATAATAACTAGTCTGCACTTTCGAGCCCATATAAATTCCTTTCACAAAAAATTCATTCTTATTTAAGTAAATACCCATGAAATCTTACTTTTAATATATAAATTTCTATTTCATTTACACTATTTTTTATCCTTATAAGAATATACTACAGATTTTTATGCCAAACAATAAAAAGGTATATTTCAACAAAATAGAAATATACCTTTCAATATAAACAAATACTATTTTCTTTTATAAGTCTTTCTTCGGCTCCTCTAGAAGGTTAGTCATACTATGTAAACCCACTCCCAAAGTTGATACATTGTGAAGAAGTGCAGAGGTATTTGGCATAAGAGTACCAAAAACACCAAAGACTATGAGCATAAAATTAAATCCCATGACAAACTTATAGTTTTTATCGATTCGTTTCATAAGGTTCTTACTCAACTGTCTAAGTGTCACAATCTCAAAAAGATCATGACCTGCAATTGTAATATCTGCTATCTCTCTGGCTAACTGAGCACCATCGCTTATGGCAATACCTGCATCTGCAGCAGATAAAGCTGGAGAATCATTAATTCCATCTCCTATCATAATCACTTTACGACCTTTAGCTTTTTCTGCTTCTACAAACTTAGCCTTATCTTCTGGCAAAACTTCAGCATAATATTCATCTACTCCGACTTTAGCAGCTATAACTTTAGCTGTTCTTTCGCTATCACCAGTCATCATAACAATTTTGCTGATTCCTGTATCCTTTAAAGCTTCTACTATGCCTAGAGCTTCCTCTCTCAATGGATCTTCAATACATATAACAGCTGCAAGCTCACCACCTATAGCAAGATATAGATGAGAATATTGAGCTGGTAAGTCTTCTATTACCCTTGCATCTTCATCAGATAAAAGTGTTTTCTCATCATCGAAGACAAAGTGATGACTTCCTATAATTACTTTTTGATCATCTACAGTCGATGAAATACCATGAGCCACTATGTATTCAACTTTACTATGAAGCTCATCATGTGATATACCTTCCATAAACGCCTTGTTTACTACTGCATTAGCAACGGAGTGTGGGAAATGTTCTTCTAAGCATGCTGCCACTCTTAACATTTCTCTTCTCTCTCTGCCTCCAAAGGTTATTATTTCTGCCACTGTCGGCTCTGCCTTTGTAAATGTACCTGTCTTGTCAAAAACTATAGTGTCTGCTTCTGCTACGGCTTCTAAAAATTTACCACCTTTAACAGTAATCTGGTGATCTTGAGCTTCTCTCATGGCAGACAGAACACTTATAGGCATAGAAAGCTTAAGTGCACAAGAAAAATCTACAAGTAACACTGTAAGTGCCTTAGTCACATTTCTCGTCAAAGCATAGACTCCCAAAGTTCCTAAAAACGTTAACGGAACAAGCTTGTCAGCCAGATGTTCAGCCTTGCTCTCAAGAGAAGATTTTAGTTTTTCTGAGTCCTCTATCATAGAAACTATCTTCTCATACCTAGAAGCTCCTAGAGCCTCTTTAACCTGTATGAAAAGGCTTCCCTCTTCAACTACTGTTCCGGCATACACATAAGAGTCTTTTTCCTTCTTGACAGGAATTCCTTCACCTGTTAGAGATGCTTGATTAACCATAGCTTCTCCATCAACTACAACCCCGTCTAGAGCTATCATGTTCCCCATTTGAACTGATATTATATCACCCTGATTGATCTCTCTTATGTCTACTAAGACTTCTTTATCATCTTTTTTTACCCAAACCTTCTCTATATTTAGAGACATACTCTGAGCAAGCTGAGCAACGGACTTTTTATGCGTCCACTCTTCTAGAATTTCTCCTATCTCAAGTAAAAACATTATCGATCCTGCAGTTGAAAAATCTTTTCTAACTAGAGAAACTCCAATTGCTGTGGCATCTAGTACGGGAACTTCTAGCTTCCTCTTCTTAAGAACAGCTAAACCCTCTTTTATGAACTTTGCCGCACCGATCGTCGTCTTAATAGCTCTTAATGGAGCCGGAAGAAAAATTCTAATACCATAATAACTAATTATTTTAGAAATTAACTTTTCTCTATATGATGACATCAGCGCTCTACTAGTATTACTAGGAACTAATTCTCTTATGTCATCTCTTCTAAAAGAAAAAGCTTCTATAATAGACAGAATTTTTTCTCTTGAATTTTTACGCCCATCATATGAAAAGGCGCAACTAGCACCTCTTTCATAAACCTTTACAGATTCTACACCCTCTATAGACATAACATAGTACAACAGCATATCAGCATCTTCTAAACTAAGGCGCTTCCTACCTTCTATAGAAAATCGAATTCTTTTTTTAATTTCGTGTTGTATATTTATTCTCATATGGTTATTTACCTCTATTAACCCTGACAAGTTCCTGGAGCACAACCATTTCCACATGTGCAATCATCTTCTACTGGACCTTCGCAAGTTCCTGGTGCACAGTCGTTTCCGCATGTGCAGTCGTCTTCTGCTGGACCTTCACAAGTTCCTGGTGCACAACCATTTCCACATGTGCAATCATCTAGCTTAGCTTCATTCACTTCTTTAGCTTCAGCTATAACATCTTCAACATTAGCCTGAACTTTAGATACTAAATCTAAAACATCATCTTTAGCTTTTAGAACTAATGCTGTTGTGTGTACTGCAACCTTCTTAACACAAGGGCATGCAGCAACCTTATTGCTAACTCCACCTACTATAACTCCACCTACGAATAGAGCGCTCTTCTTAACTGTGCTGTTCATTAAAAATTTCTTCATGATATTCCTCCTATTTATCAATTTTATTGATTTTGTAAAACTTAAATTTTGACTTTGAAAAAACTTCCATAATTAAAAACTACTTCTTTTTGTATCCTGTTAAAAAAGTCATAACACCAGATACAAGCATAACCCATGCCCAAAATCTATGTTTTTTCATAACGCCCTCCATCTATTAATTTTCATTCTTCAATATTATACAATATATATACCCTTGTCAACACTGTATAATCATTCTATAAGCATTGAAATTTCAAAGTATTTAACATCTTATATCTCTAGGATAATTATTATTAGTTTAAAGTAACAAATATTTAATAGTCATCTGGTTGTTCAAAAGCAAAAAATATGGCTACAATACATAGCTTTATAGTGCAAGGATTTATTTAATTGATAGTCTTAACTAAATAGTAACTAAGTTTAAAATTATCTTTGACTTACTTAACTTTTTTTGTATTAAATTTAAGCCATATAGAATTTTATGCTTAGATGAGTATACATAACTTTTGGCATTATCATCTTTATTGTGATATAATGTATTAACTTTACTTGAAAGGAGGCTAGAATGTTTAACTTTGGAAAAAGAATAATAGTTGGAATTAAAACCCCATCAAATATACCAAAATCCTATCTCAGCTTAAAGACTGCTGAAATTGAAAAAGTCAATATTATAGATGAGTCATTATACAAAAAGTACAATGTAAAAAGAGGTCTTAGAAATGCTAATGGGACAGGTGTTCTAGTTGGTCTTACAAATATCGGTGAAATTAAAGGTTATGAAACAGACCAAGAAGGCTCTAAGATTCCTTGTGAGGGTAAACTTTATTACAGAGGCTACGAAATCAAGGATTTAGTTAGAAACTACATAGAGGAGGACAGATTTGGCTTTGAAGAAGTTACATATTTGCTCATCTTCGGTAGTCTACCTACAGAAAAACAGCTTCAAGCCTTTACAGAATATGTATCTAATCAGAGAGAACTTCCAATGGGATTCTCAAGAGATATGATACTTAATACACCATCTAAAAGCATAATGAATAAACTTGCAAGATCCGTATTGGCTTTATATTCTTATGATGAAAATCCAGATAGTACTGATATTGAAAATGTTCTAAGGCAGTCTATATCTTTAATAGGATATTTTCCAGCTCTATTAGCATATTCTTATCAGGCAAAGAGCTCATATTTTGATAACAGAACTCTTCATCTAAGATACCCTAAAGCTGAGCTTTCAACAGCAGAAAATATTCTTCGTATGCTCAGATCAGATGGTAGCTACACTGACTTAGAGGCTAAGTCACTTGACTTATCTCTAATCCTTCATGCTGAGCATGGTGGTGGTAACAACTCTGCATTCACTACCCACCTTGTATCGTCTTCTGGCACAGATACATACTCAGCAATTTCTGCTGCAATAGGTTCTCTGAAAGGTCCTAAGCATGGCGGAGCGAATATAGCAGTCATTAAAATGATAAAAGATCTTAAGGAAAATGTTAAAGACATTTCAAATAGAAAAGAAGTTGATAACTATCTTATAAAAGTTCTAAAAAAGCAAGCAAACGACAAGTCTGGCTTAATCTATGGAGTTGGACATGCCATATATACCCTATCGGATCCTAGAGCTATAATGCTTAAGGAAATGGCTAAAAAGTTGGCTTCTTCCAACGGAATGATGGAAGACTATATGCTTCACGAGTACATTGAAGAAAGAGCAAGCTCCCTGTATGAACAGGTTCACGGAGAAAAGAAAACTATGTGCGCAAACGTAGATCTTTACTCTGGGTTTGTATATGAAGCGTTAAATATTCCTGAAGATATAGCTACGCCTTTATTTGCACTAGCTAGACTCTCTGGCTGGACAGCACATAGAATAGAGGAATTAGCAGCTGGAAAAAAACTTATTCGTCCAGCTTATCTGAGCGTAGCTGAGAAAAAGGAATTTGTTCCTATTAAAAAGAGATAAAAAAAGGTATGAGATAAATCTCATACCTTTTTTATTCTTTTATTTCCGAAACTTTTATCCAACTTTTCGTTTTAGTCATTTCTTCACACTCATCTAAAGATAACTTCGCCATGCTATTTGATGAGCCACATGCAGGATAAATAACATCATAGCGCTTTAAACTTTCATCCATGTAAACATCCACATCTTCACAGGTTATATCAAAGCAGCAAACGCCACCTATTTCATAGCCCGTGTACTTCTTCGCTTCTTCTGGAGAAATAAGCTTTGGTGCTATTCCAAAAATTTCCTTAAATAACGACCTCTTTATTTTAGTATCTCCGGAAGTTTGAATCATTATACATCCTACACCATCTTTTTTCTTAAATGTTAAACTTTTGCAAATTTGTCCTAACTCAACTCCAATAGCTTCTGCTGCCATTTGACTTGTAGCCGTTGATTCTTCAAACTCTATTATTCTATCCTCTTTATCTAAAGATTTAAAAAACTCTCTAACCCTATCAATACTCATACTATTCCCCTAACATAATATACTTAGACTTCTTATGTATCTCAATTTTCTATCGAATACCTATTAATTATACTATCTTACACTAAAAATATCTATATTTCTCTCTTTAAATATTTTGTATATTTAAAACAAAAAAAAATATATTTTTTTATTGACTAAACCAACTTTATTTGTTATTATATAGTTGTAGCTTAAAAGAAAAGAAATTATTGTATTGATTATAAAAAGATATGTAATCGAAGCAATCCGACAACGACACAAATCTTTTCTGAAATGAAAAGGCGAGCATAGCTCGTTTTTTTATTGCCATTATATACATGCAAGATGAAAATATCATCAAAAAATCCCAAAAGGCGATTGGAATCCAATCGCCTTTTAGATATATGAAATGTGAATAAGAAAGAAAACAAATTTATTATAGGTGCATAATAATACAGCACCTCTTTATCGCTTTAAACTATATACATTTTATCATTTAAAATAAAAAAAGTCAACTGCAAATAATTTATTTGCAGTTGACAATTTTTTTGTAATATGTCGTTACTTACATTTCTGCAAGCTTCTTATACTTGTTGTATCTTTCTTTAGCTTCTTCTTCTAGCTTAACGAATAGATCCTCTGCAGCATCTGGGAATTCCTTAAGTAGAGAGTTGAATCTAACCTGTTCCATGATGAAGTCTCTGAAGTTTCCTGTTGGCTCTTTGGAGTCTAAGATAAATGGATTTTTACCTTCTTCTTCTAGAGTTGGGTTATATCTGTATAGCTGCCAGTATCCAGCCTTAACAGCATCTGCAGTATTTTCCTGAGTCTTACCCATACCCTTCTTTAGTCCGTGGTTTATACATGGAGCATAGCAGATTACAAGTGATGGACCTGGATAGCTTTCAGCTTCCTGAATAGCCTTCATGAACTGGTTCTTATCAGCACCCATACCAACCTGAGCAACGTATACGTAACCATAGCTCATTGCCATCATACCTAAGTCCTTCTTCTTAGTCTTCTTACCAGAAGCAGCAAACTTAGCAATAGCTGAAGTTGGAGTAGCCTTAGAAGCCTGTCCACCTGTATTTGAGTAAACTTCTGTATCAAATACTAGAACGTTAATGTCTTCGCCTGAAGCAAGAACATGGTCTAGACCACCGTAACCGATGTCATAAGCCCATCCGTCACCACCAACGCACCATACAGATTTTTTAGCTAGGAAATCTTTCTTTAGAAGTACTTCTTTAACTAGCTCTTCTTCTCTGCCTGAAGCATTTAGACCTTCTAGAGCTGCGATTAGGTTATCACTAACTTCTCTTGTCTTTTCGCCATTTTCTTTATTATCTAACCAATCCTGAGCTGCTGCCTTAACAGAGTCTGTACCTGTTACTTCAACAAGTTCAACTAATAGATCAGATAGTTTATTTCTTAACTGAACAACACCTGTTGCCATACCTAGACCATACTCAGCATTATCTTCGAATAGAGAGTTTGCCCATGATGGACCTCTTCCGTTAGCATCTGTTGTGTATGGAGTAGATGGAGCTGATGCACCCCAGATTGAAGAACAACCTGTTGCATTAGCAATCATCATTCTATCACCAAATAACTGAGTGATTACCTTGATGTATGGAGTTTCTCCACAACCTGCACAAGCTCCTGAGAACTCGATATATGGTTTAGCAAACTGCGAACCCTTAACTGAGCTCTTAGATGTTAGGTTATCTCTTATTGGAAGAGTTGTTGCATACTCCCAGTTTGGAGCTTCTTCTAGCTGAGTTCCTAGTGGCTTCATTTCTAGAGCCTTCTTAGGAGCTGGACAAATGTCAGCACAGTTTCCGCAACCTAGACAGTCAAGAACTGATACCTGCATTCTGTATTCGTAATCTTCAAAGCCTTTACCCATAGCCTTGATTGTTTTGAATCCTTCTGGAGCATTCTTACCTTCTTCTTCATTTACTAGAACTGGTCTAATTGAAGCGTGAGGACATACGAATGAACACTGGTTACACTGGATACAGTTTTCTGAAATCCAAGTAGGTACGTTTACTGCAACCCCTCTCTTTTCGTAAGCTGAAGTTCCCTGAGGGAATGTACCGTCTGCGATATCCTTGAATATACTTACTGGTAGATCGTCTCCTTCCTGTCTATTCATAGGAATTAGAACCTTTTCAATAAACTCTGGAAGTTCTTTCTTTTCAGCTTCTGCGTCTACAGCGTTAGCCCAAGCAGCTGGTACTTCAACCTTGTGTAGGCTAGTGATACCTCTATCTACAGCATCCTGGTTCATCTTAACGATAGATTCACCCTTCTTACCGTATGACTTAACGATAGAATCTTTTAGGTATCCTGTAGCTTCATCTACTGGAATTACATCTGCTAGCTTGAAGAATGCTGACTGCATGATCATGTTGATTCTATTTCCTAGACCAATTTCTTCAGCAATATCTGTAGCGTTAATTGTGTAGAAGTTAATTTCATTTTCTACTAGGTACTTTTTCATTGCTGCAGGTAGCTGGTTTTCTAACTCAGCATCATCCCATACGCAGTTAAGTACAAAAGTACCACCCTTCTTTAGACCTTTTAGAAGGTCATACTGATTTACATATGCCTGGTTATGACATGCAACAAAGTCAGCCTCTGTGATTAGGTAAGTAGACTGAATCTTGTTCTTACCAAATCTTAAGTGAGATACAGTGATACCGCCTGACTTCTTAGAGTCGTAAGAGAAGTATCCCTGAGCATACATGTCTGTATTGTCACCGATAATCTTGATTGCCTGCTTGTTAGCACCTACTGTACCGTCTGATCCTAGACCCCAGAACTTACATCTTACTGTTCCTTCTGGTTCAGTAGTTACAGCAACTGTTTCTAGAGATGTTCCATTTAGGTCATCTACGATACCGATTGTGAATCCATTCTTAGGAGCTGCTGCATCTAAGTTATTATAAACAGCAACGATCTGTCCTGGAGTAGTATCTTTTGAACCTAGACCATAAACACCACCGTAAATTGCTGGTGCATTTTCTTCATCGAAGTACATAGTCTTAACATCCATGTATAGTGGAGAACCTAGTGCACCTGGTTCTTCTGCTCTATCTAGTACAGCAACTTTCTTAACTGTAGCTGGCATTACAGCCTTTAGATATTCTGGAGCCCATGGTCTGTATAGTCTTACCTTAACTAGACCAACCTTTTCGCCCTTAGCTAGAAGTGCATCT
>CAMCQA010000007.1 GCA_945876935.1 uncultured Clostridia bacterium
CATAATAATAGAAATGCTTGTAGGTCTAAAGTAGCTCTTATTATTAAAGAAGTGAACATATGCCATATGAAAGTTTAGCCCAAGCTTTGATGCCAATTTATTAATAACAGAAAAATCCCTAGTGCGAGCATGTTTGTCTGAGTCTCTAGCATAACTAATATTAAAATTATCTTCATGTCTTATTGCTGGAAAAATACTTGCAAAAAAGATAAGAATAATAGATAACGCTCCAGATGTAATCAACATACTTGTTGGCATAGTTATATTAGCAAGATTATCGTAATTAGGCAATATAAGTGTAATTAGCTTTTCTCCAGCAATTTTTAAAGACAGTTTTGTAAGGATACTGCCGAAAAATATTCCAATAGGTATTGATATGGTTCCAAATATTATACTCTCATACATTGGAATCTTTCTCTTCTGTCTAGGTGTAGCTCCCAAAGATTCCATAACACTATAAGCTTTCCTTCTCTCTTAATGATATTGAAAAGGTATTATAAATCAATATGAAACCACCTGATATAACAAAAGCTAAAACAATGAGAGAAATCATCATCAATTTAGTAAGATCATAGACTTTGTTTGTTTTTAATAGGTATACATCTTGTATGCCATTATAAATAGCAGTTACTTCATCTATTAGCCTTTTATTCTCCTCTTTCTCTAAGGAACCATTTATATTGAAAAGTCCATAAGTTCTTGCACCATCGAAAAGGGTTATATCGTTTGATACAATGCACTCCTGAGAAACAATGCTATCGCTTATATTTCCCTTTGCAAAAATACCACTTATTGTGACTTCCTTGAAATTATTTTCATTTTTATCAAATATCTCTATCTTTGATCCTACTTCCTTATCAATCCTCTCATACAGTCTAAAAGAAATAGCCACTTCATCTTCATCCGCAGGCATGGATCCACTTATAATTTTAGGATTTAAAAACTCCATACTATTTCCATCAAAAAATACATAGTTAACATCTATATAGTATGGCTCAACATCAACATAATTAGCTTTTATCTGTTCATCAAATACAAATAAGCCGTCCTTGTATTCTGGTAAAAATTTATTTTCTTTTTCTCCATTTTTGTATACATCATTTTGACCTATAGATGTATTTTCTCCATGCAGAAAGCTATAGTCTAAAATTAGCGTCCACTGTTCTGTTTCGGCATCTAACTCTATAATAGAGTCTCTAAGAATTTTAGTAATCGATAAAACAGCCGTTATAAGAGCAACAGAAATTACTATTCCTACAATCGTAGCAATAGCTCTCTTTTTATTTTTTATCAATGTCTTCATCGCTATTTTAAGAAAGATATCATTCATTATTATCTCAATTTCCTTCACATACTTATATCTAGCTGCACCTAACTTTATAACTTTCTATATTTCTCTTATCTTCTCATTTTTCGTTACTATACCATCATCTATATAAATAATTCTATCTGCTTGTAGTGCTATATCCTCATCATGAGTAATCATAATAACTGTCTGATTGTATTTTCTATTTGACTTCTTAAATAATTCAATAATTTCTTGGGTATTTTTACTGTCTAAATTACCAGTAGGCTCATCAGCAAGGACAACTGCAGGGGCATTTATTAGAGCTCTAGCTATGGCAACTCTCTGTTTCTGACCTCCGCTCAAATGAGAAGGATAACTTTTCCTCTTGTCCCATAACCCTATACTTTCTAACATAGATTTAATTCTACTTTTAATATCCACTCTATTATCAAGCTTCATCGGTATAGAAAGGTTCTCTTCAATATTCAGCACTGATATTAAACTGTCAAACTGATAGACGATGCCTATATTTCTTCTTCTAAATATGGCTCTTTTCGTTCTTTCCATCTCATATATATCTATACCATCTATAAAAACCTTTCCACTAGTAGGTCTTTCAACTCCTCCTATAATATGCATCAGTGTTGACTTTCCAGAACCTGACGGACCCATTATAGCAACAAATTCCCCTCTATCTACAGTGATGCTCACATCTCTAAGGGCATTTACCTGACCGTAACCTTCTCCATAGGTTTTACATACATTTTCAACTCTTAGAACTTCCATAAAAATCTCCATCATACAGTTTTATAGTAAATCTGCTTCCACCATTTTTACCGTTTTCTGCCTTTATACTTCCATTATGATTTTTGATAATCATATTTGAAAGAGCTAATCCTATTCCTATACTAGAATCATCACTATCTTTTCCTCTATAAAATCTCTCAAATAAGTGAGGAAGATCTTCTTTGCTTATACCTTTTCCATTATCTTCTATGACAATTTGCGTATATATGTTGTTTTGCTTTGCAGTGACTCTTATAACACCACCCTCTGGAGTATGCTCCACACTATTCTTTATAATATTTGACAAAGCTTCTAAAAACCAATGATAATCAACATTGACAACTATATTGCCCTGAGATACATATTCAAAATGCTGATCTTTCACCTCCATAATAACTAAGCTACTCTCAGCTGCCTTCCCAATCATATATGATAAATTTTGTTTTTCCAGATTCATTGTCACAGCCTTTGCATCCATTTTTGATATTTTTAATAAGGATGCTATTAGCCATTCGACTCTCTGCAGTTGACTTTTAATGCTACCAATATATCTTTTTCTCTTAAAGTTATCCTCTTCTTTCAACAACATATCAAGCTGAATATTCACTGTCGTTAAAGGTGTTCTAAGCTGATGAGATATATCTGCCATAGAATCAAGCAAGTAGACTTTATCCTGATTTGTCCTATTATAACTTTCTCTAAGTTTAATTGACATTTTTCTAATATCATCGTACAAAACTGCTAATTCACCCTCTACCGAATTATCTAAAACAGTATTTTCATCATCGTGTAGAAGACGCTGAACTTCTTCAATTAACCTATTAATCGCCTTTTTTCTAAAATATAGCTGAACTCTATAGCTTATTAATATAAAAAAAGCCATCAATAAAAGACTTAAAGCCCTAGGCAGCTGAAAAATATCAGCTAAAACCAGGGCTACTCCACAAAGGCCTATATTGATAATAAAAAATATAGTATTTTCATCTCTTGTTGTAAATTTCATCTATTCACCTACTTTGTAACCTAGACCTCTAACCGTCTTGATTATAGTTGGATTTTGCGGATCAGTTTCAACTTTTTCTCTCAATCTCTTTATATAAACTGTTAGAGTATTATCATTAACATAATCTCCTGCCACATCCCAAATTTCTTCTAACAACTTACTTCTTGTAACCACATTACCTTTATTATTTATAAGATAAAGAAGAATTTTGTACTCCAATACTGATAAGTAAAGTTCTTCATTATTTCGCTTAACCGAAGCCTTAGATGTATCGATCTGAATATCTTCAAGAAAAACGATACTCTTTGTTACATCATGTCTTCGTATAGTATTCTTTACTCTCGATACAAGTTCCCTAGGTCTAAAGGGCTTTGTAATATAATCTTCAGCACCCATATCAAGCCCTGTAACAGTACTAGCTTCATCATCGTAGGCTGTGATAAATATAATCGGTGTATCCTTATTAGGGTTTGTTGCTACTTGAGCCCTAGCCGAAGAACATACAGCATATCCGCTTCCATCAGGCAAAGATATATCAAGTAAAATAAGATCGTAAGGACCTTCCTCTATCTTCTTTAGAGCATCTGCTTGCCTTGATGCTGTAACCATATCAAAGCCCTCTGCTTCAAGTAAACTCTTCAAGTTATCCACTATATTAATATCGTCTTCTACTAATAAAATTCTAGCCATATTTTCCTCTTTCTAGGTTTCAATTTGTTTGTATTATTATATCAACCCAGCTTTTTCTAATCAATAGAAAAAAGCTTACAGTATCGTCATATTTCACCCTTGTTTATGCCTGCAATTTTAACATTTGTATTATATATATTTAGCTACATAATCATTCGACTCTCAGTCTATATCTATATTGTAGATTAGTGCTAGCTTTTTTGTTATAATTTTACTATCATTTTAGATATTTTAGGAGGGCTCTATGGAAAAATTAAACGACAATGGAATATTCATAAAAGAGTTCGAAGTCCTATACAGTCAGTTGGACAACAATTATGAACTTAGCAAAATGGCAGCTATAAACCTTCTTCAAGATATGGCTATAAGGCACAGTAATTATGTAGGTTATACTTTGCAATATCTAAAGGAGCGAAATTTAGCTTGGCTAATAAAAGGATGGGCTATAGAGTTTAAAAAAACAATTATGGAAAATGATACTTTTACTATTTCAACCTGGACAAAACAGTTTAAAAAATTGCAAGCTGAAAGGAACTTTATTGCAAAAGATGAGAATGGCTCAGAACTTTTTAAAGCTACAAGCAGATGGTTCCTCATAGATACGGTAAAAAGAAAACCTCTAAAAATAGAAGAAGAGTTTATGAAAAATTTTCTTCCTCATGATGCAGAAAGCTTAATTTCAAATGTGGATTACAAAAGTTACAAGCCAAACACAGAAAATATTGTAAAGGAATATACTAAAAATATAAATGTAGAAAATAGCCATCTAGATATAAACTATCATGTTAATAACGCTGCTTACATAGGTTGGGCGATGGACTGCATTCCTTTGGAGGACCTGAACAGGCTTAAACTATATAGACTTTACAGTATATATGTAAATGAAGTATCTATAAACGATAATGTATTAGCAAAATGCTGTCTTGAAGAAGCAGATGGCAATAAAATATATACTATAGATTTCGTTAGTCGAGATGAAGAGCGTACATTTGCTCAAGTAACATTGATATTTCAATAATATGCAGTAAAAAGGTAAATAAAGATAAAAGCTCAGATATAAATAATATCTGAGCTTTTTTATTTAATTTAACTATTTTTAATCCAATTTTTAGCTTCGCTCTCCCTTAGAGGAAGGCATTTACACGATCTTCCATCATCTAGAAGACACGTATCTTGGCATATAGGACATAGATATTTGATTTCCATATAATCTCTAGGAATATTATTACTATGCAGCATCCTATCTAAAGTTTTTGTTTTATTATCGACTTTAGCCTTTATATTATCTATATCTGCTCCACTTCCAACAGTTGCTTTAATAAGCTGTAGGCTTAGTGACCTGATATCTTCCGATAGTTCTGCTATCTGTGGATACTCTTTCTCTATCTTACTAACAAGAGCGTTTCTGTTGTCCTCAGCCTGAGTTCTAACATGCTCCATATATTCATTAAGTTTCTTTCTAGTAACTTTTCCCTCTTCGTCAATACCCTTTTCTTTTTTCTTTTCATTCTTAATAACGGCATCAACATAGTTTAGATTAGGGTTTGGAATACTAAGAGTTTTCTTACAAGCTTCTAAAATTTCATCTAGACTCATATCATCATCAATCCACTTATCAATTACCTCTTGCTCTGGTTTTGTAGCATTTCTCATAAATCCTAAGTATTTCATAACTGTTCTGTATACATGATATCGAGAGTCAGAATTATGAAGATGCTCCCTTACTGCTTCAATACTATCCAAACCTTTTTCTGTCCAATTAATAACTGTCTTATATGCATATTCATATATGCTTCCAACTTTTTTCTTAAGAGCAAGCTCGTGGGCAAGGATAATAATTTCTTCATCAACAGAAAAGCCATCTACTAATTCTCTAATTTTATCCACATTTACATATGAAAGTGGCTTATTACCAATCTTTTCCAGCTTATCAAATAACTCTGATAAATCCTTTGATATGAGAGGATGAGAATTGCTATTAGATGAGCTTTTTACATCCTTATTTATATCATTTTGTTCATTAGAAGAATTTTCTGTCAAAGAGCATGTTAAAAGTGCTTCTTTAACATTTTTAAATACTATTTCTTCATCCTCAATATCAACGATACCTGCTTTTTCCCAGTATTCCCAGGCTTCTTTTACCTTATCTTCTTTTATCCCTACTGTTACGGCAACTTCGCTATTATCAACAGCCTTATTCATATCAGCATACATAAGCCCTACAAGATAGACCTTTACAAAATCTCCTGGAGCAAATACAAGATGCTCGTTAATAACAATATTCTCTAGTCTCGTATCAAACATATATACATTTTGAATATTTTCTCGTCTCATAAGTTCTCCATTATACTTTCACATTAACCATTATGTAAATCTGTAAATCTTGTATATTTTCCTTGCCAATTTACCTCTACAGTTCCAATAGGTCCATTTCTATGTTTAGCTATTATGATTTCGCATACATTTGGTCTCTCTGTTTCAGGATGGTATACTTCGTCTCTATAAAGAAATATTACTATATCTGCATCCTGCTCTATAGCTCCAGATTCTCTTAAGTCAGATAATACTGGTCTATGGTTCTCCCTTTTATCAGGTGAACGAGAAAGCTGAGATAATACTATCACCGGACAATCCATCTCTCTTGCCAAAAGCTTCATGCTTCTTGACATATTACTGATTTCCTGCTGTCTATTATCAGTTCTTCCATCGCTTTCCATAAGCTGTAGATAGTCTAAAATAACCATATCAAGACCCTTTTCAGCCTTTATTCTTCTACATTTATTTTTAATCTCCATCATATTAAGACCAGGAGTATCATCTATCATAATTCTACCCTTGCTTAAATTGGAAACAGCAGCTGTCAACCTTTGCCAATCCTCTTTACTGCTTATATCACCACTGCTCATCCTATGGGATTCTATTCTTGCCTCCATCGAAAGAAGTCTCTGACTAAGCTGTTCTTTTGCCATTTCTAAACTGAATATAAGAACGCTAGCATCATGCTTTGTTGCTGCATTATGTGCAATATTTAAACAAAAAGCTGTCTTACCCATAGCAGGTCTAGCTGCCACAACAACCCTGTCTGACTTCTTAAATCCTGATAGCTTTTTATCAAGGTCTGATAGTCCGCTTGGAAGCCCTACAGCCATGCCCTTATTTTTAGCTCTCTCTTCAATTTCAGAAAGATTTTGTACTAATATTTCACCGATTTCTGCAACTTCTCCACTTTGCTTTTCTTTCGCTATGGAAAATACTTCCTTTTCAGCAAATTCTAGTATAGATAGGGGCTCTTCATCTTCTCTGTATCCTTTCTGAGCTATAGCATCGCCTGCTGAAATAAGTCTTCTTAACATAGCTTTTTCAGCAACTATCTTTGCATATTCAACAGCATTATAAATAGAAGGTGTAGCATCAGTCAGCTCTTCAACAGCCTTCATTCCACCTACAAGTTCCAATTTACCTTGCTTCTTTAGTTCATCAGATACTGTAACAAAGTCTACCTCTTTATTAGCAATGTACAGACTTTTTATAGCCCTATATATTGCTTGATGATTGGCAGAGTAAAAATCAGCTTCTTTTATAGTATCAAGAACATCTCTAAGAGCATCTTTGTCAAGCATCGTTGCCCCTAAGGCTGATCTTTCTGCATCTATATTTCTAGGGGCTTTTTTCCCTTTTTTATCTTCCATAAAAAACTCCTCAGTCTAAATGGTATAAAACTGTATTTCTATTTATTTTCCTTTGATGTTAAGGTTTATTTTTCCTAGTACATCGTGGTATAGCTTTACTTCTACAGATTTTTCTCCAGTCTCCTTGATAGGACTATCTAGAAGAATCTTCTTCTTATCGATTTCTATTTTATGTTCATCCATAAGAGCTTTTCCGATATCTGCAGATGTTATAGATCCAAATAGCTTACCATTTTCGCCAGCCTTAATTTCCATATTAACTGTAAGAGACTCTAGTCTTTTAGCTAAATTCATAGCTTCCTGTTTATTTGCTTCATCTTCAGCTCTCTTCTGCTCTTTCTGATTTTCTAGATTTTTTAAATTACCAGCAGTAGCTTCCTTAGCTAGACCCTTTGGAAATAACATATTTCTTGCATATCCATCGCTAACTTTAACTACATCTCCCGCTTTACCTTTTCCTTTAACATCTGCTAATAATATTACTTTCATTTTAATCCTCCATTAATTCTTTAAGCTTGGTTATAACTTCTAAAGGTGTCATATCTGTCTGTGCGCCAGCGGCATGTAAATGTCCACCACCGCCAAATTTTTCCATTATCACCTGTACATTTCTATCACCCATAGATCTAGCGCTTATAACAGTTTTTCCTCTATGATTTGTTCCTATGGCAAAAGCAACTTTCATTCCTCTAATAGTAAGAAGCTCGTCAGCTACTATAGAGCATATCATCTGGTTATTAGGATTGTTGCCTTTGCATATAGTGTAAGCTATGCCATTTTCTGTAAACTCGGCGTTAGAAATACCATATATTCTATCCATAAATAGCTGCTTATCAACTTGAAATAATTTCTTTACATTGGATAAGTCAGCGCCGGCTCTTCTAAGCCATGCTGCAGCTTCAAAAGTTCTAACACCACTCTGTGAAGTGAACTTATTTGTATCTACAAAGATTCCAGCTAAAAGACCTTCTGCCTCAAGCTTAGTTATTTCTTTCCTATCTATTAAATACTGTAAAATCTCTGTAACAAGTTCAGATGTCGAAGATGCATAAGGCTCTGTATAAACAAGAGTTGGATTTTCTATATACTCTTCACCTTTTCTGTGATGATCTATAACAACGATTCTGTTATCAAAATCAAGAAGCTCCGGACATTCAGTAATGCTTGGCTTATGAGTATCTACAACGATAACCAAACTCATCTCATCAATAGTTTCAAGAGCTCTCTTTTTGCTGATGATGCTATAGTTCTCACTATTTTTTGCTTCCGTATAAAGACTTTCTAAAGCATCGCTATAATCTTCAAGAACTATGTGCGTATCTTTATTGAACTTCATAGCAGCCCTGCAGATACCCATAGCTGCACCAAAAGCGTCCATATCTGGATTTCTATGACCCATAATAAAGACTTTTGAGGATGTCTTAAGAAGCTCCCTCAGAGCATGAGCAATAATTCTCGATTTACCCTTGTTACTCTTTTCAACAGCCTGAGCCTTACCTCCAAAGTAGTAGAGATTATCTCCATCCTTTACTACAACCTGATCTCCTCCTCTACCTAAAGCAAGATCTAAAGCCTGCTGAGCACTATTATCATTTTCTTCCGGATTTTCTCCATTGATACCCACTCCAATCGATAGTGTAATAGGAAAATCTGTATCTGATTCTATATCCCTTATCTTATCTAAAATAGGAAATTTATTTTCCATCTCTATAAGACATTTTCCCTTACTGAAAACTACGCAGTAGAGGTTTTCTTTATGCCTTGTTACAGATGCTTCTATAGACTCTCCCCAGCTTCTTACAGCTTTGTCTATTTTGGATATCATTTCCATATTGCTATCTGTAAAAGATCCATTATTAAGTTCATCATAATTATCTATATTAACAATAGCAATGCACGCCTTATCGTTATCATATTTTTTTCTAAGATCAGAAAGCTGAGTTTCATCAATAAAAAATACATATATATCTTCTTGAAGTTTTTCATCTACAAAACTAGCCTTTATTCTAAAAACCTTTTCGTTTCGTTCAAAATACACATCTTTATTTTCCAATATAGCTTCCTTAAGCTGACTGTACTTGATTCTAGTCATAGCAAATATATCAGCACCTTCTATATTGTCATATAAAAATACATTTCCTATTAAAGAACTCGCTTCACAGATTTTTCCCTCTATATTTATTTTTACCATGGGCAAAGGAATCATAGATTCCATCTGTTTCAAATTCTCACTAAACATATCTTACCTCGTTTTGAAACGGTTTATCATACCATTTCCTCTAATTCCATACATTGTACTATATAGACCAATACCTATTAAAATGCCATCTCCATAAGGTATTACCCAAAGACCTACTGAAAAGAGAAGCATTAAAATCCACTTTTTTCTTCTTACTCTTCCTATGTGGAAAATAGTTAAAACACCTTCCACTTTTAGCATTGTTCTAATGATAACTTCTAAGTTTACGGCTAAAATAGCAAAATTAGCCGCTCCCTGTTTTGATGCTAAGTATGCTACTGCAAACATAACAATCCACATGAACAGCGTTTTTCTGCTTAAAATATAGTTTTTTATATAAAAATTGTCTATGCTGCCTTCTCTTCCTTTAAAAGCTATATGCCACACTAGCTTATAGCTTATTACAGATATAACAGCCCCCACCATGATTATTACAGATGGAAGAATCACCGCCATAAGCTGATAAATATTTATAAGTCTCTGCTCCAAAGCACTCTCAGAAAGCCCATCAAGTTGAAGGAGCTTTATTAACTTCTCGTCCTCTATGACCGTGTTGACTGCAGATGTAATCTGATTATTTATAAGCTCTCCTATGGTATTGCCATTATAACTAGAAAGAGCAAATAATATTAGTATTCCCAGCCAAGAAAAAATCATGCCAATAAATATAGCTTCATTCTTATCTTTTCGTTTGGCCATTAATGGAACCATACCTATAATGGAAAAGGCTGCCATAATAACAATAACAGCTATTAAATACATTTTTTCTCCTTATTTACAAGTTTTTAATTATATTTTTCATTAAATAGTTATCCCCTTATTATACCTTTTTTATAAGGTTTTAACAAGCAATAGTCATTATTGATAGCTTCGTTGAATGCAATAATAAAAAAGACCCAAATGCAATGCACTTAGGTCTCTAATAAGCTTCTTAATTAAATTAGTCTGCCTGGAATGGTAGTAAAGCAACGATTCTTGCTCTCTTAATAGCTCTTGTTACTTCTCTCTGGTGTAGAGCGCAAGTACCTGTAACTCTCTTAGGTAGAATCTTACCTCTTTCAGTTACATACTTCTTAAGAGTTTCAACATCCTTGTAATCGATTTCTTTTGCTTTATCTGCACAGAACTGACATACTTTCTTCTTTCTGAATCCGCCACGTCTCTTTTCCATGTTATTCTCCTTTCTTCTTTTTAGAATGGTAAATCATCTTCATCTAATGATTTAAATCCTTCTGGCATAGAACTTTCAAAGTTATTATCACTCTGAGGTGCTCTGTCGCCCCATTCTAAAAATTCTACTCTTTCAGCAACAACTTCTGTTGTGTAAACCTTGTTGCCATCTTTGTTTGTATAGCTTCCCGTCTGAATACGTCCTTGTATACCTACAAGTCTACCTTTAGATACATATCTTTCAACATTTTCTGCTTGCTTACCGAAAACAACTATATTTATAAAATCAGCTGTTTGCTCGCTTCCCTGATTTCTGCCAGCCATTCTATTTACAGCTATGCTAAATCTTGCAATAGCAAGTTGTGCATCTGTATATCTAACTTCAGGGTCTCTAGTAAGTCTACCTATAAGAACTACGTTATTCATCTTAGATCCTCCTATTTCTCATCTTTCTTAATGATCATGTGTCTGATGATGCTTTCAGAGATCTTTATTCTTCTATCCAGCTCCTTTGGAAGCTCTGGAGAACTAGTGAACTCTACTACTGCGTAGTATCCTTCATTCTTCTTTTCGATAGGATAAGCTAGCTTCTTATTGCCCCAGATATCAACGTTAGTAACTTCTCCATCACTTGCGATGATAGCCTTTACAGCCTCGATAGCTTCTTCCTTAGCAGCGTCTTCTAACGCTACATCCAAAATCAACATAACTTCGTACTTCAACATTTTCACCTCCTCGGTCTTAATGGTATCAGCCTTATTGCTGATACAGAGATATATATTTATTTAATATAAATAATTGTATGAAAACTCATACCCTATAATTATATATATTTTAAACAAAAAGTCAAGACTTTTGCTTAATTCCAAAGCTTTTCAGGATATATATTTTGCTTTTTAAGGCTTTCAAGAGCTTCTTTAACTCTTTCTTTATCTTCTCTATATGTAACACCATACCAAACACCATCTGTATTTAGCGTCTTACATGTAGCTTTCCCCTCTTTTATAAGCTCATCTGTTACCTTTGGAATTAAATATTCTTGTTTCATAGGATTTTTCACTAGAGCTTCATCTAAAAACTCTGAAAATCTATCTTCAAGCTCTTTCATAATCTCTCCAGTATAACCCCAGAAGTTCATAGACACAGGTGTATCTTCGCATAAGCTTACCCATGTTTCTTCATCTTCTGTATAAGCTATGCCATTTTCTCTTTTCTCGATCTGAGTTCTTTCTACAATATCAATGAGGTATCCATTTTCATCAACCTTACATACTCCTCTTGAAACAGAACCGTTGTCTGTAACAGTATTTTTAAGATTGTACGCCACCATAGAAAATTGACCTTTATCATTTACTGAAGATAAAAAGTCATATATCTTCTTGAAAGCATCCCTTCCATAAAAATCATCGGCATTTATAACAGCAAATGGACCATCTATTACATTTCTAGCAGTCATAATGGCATGACCTGTTCCCCACGGTTTCACTCTTCCTTCAGGTAAAGTATATCCTTCAGGTAAATCATCTATTTTCTGGAAAACATACTCTATTTCCATAAACTTTCCAGCGCCGTATTTTAAAATATTTTCAAAATCCTGAAGATACTCCTCTTTTATAATAAACACAGCTTTTTTGAATCCAGCTTTATATGCATCATACAATGAGAAATCTAAAATAATCTCTCCAGCATCTGTAATTTTATCTATTTGCTTTAATCCGCCGTATCTTGATCCCATACCAGCTGCCATAATAAGTAAAATAGGTTCTTTCATAAAAAATCCTCCCTCTTATATTGTTATATACTTTACATTATTTTGAAGTTTTTTGCAATAAATGGTATAATAAACCAGATAAAATGGAGGAAAAAATGATTATAAATAGCTGTGATTTTGAAAGAGAAACTGTTATCGATTGTGCAAAAAAAATAGCTAGTGCTGCAAGAACTGCGCCTAAGGCTTGTGGCGATGATAGCTTAGAAATAAAGATAGTAACAGGTGAAGATTTAGTAGAATTAGGTAAATATACAGAGTCTGTTGGAAAAGAAATAAACACAAACTACTTCATAAGAGATGGTATTATAATGCAAAACTGTGAAGCAGCAGTATTAATAGGTCTAAAAGATCAAGTTTTAGGATTATCAAACTGTGGGTATTGTGGTCTATCAAATTGCGGAAACTGTGTTAAAAATGGGGGACATTGCGCTATTAAATTGGCTGATTTAGGAATAGCTGTTGGCTCAGCTGTATCTATAGCAGCAGATATGAGAGTCGATAATAGAGTATTATATTCTGTTGGAAAGTGTGCTATGGAGAAAGGTTTTTTCGATAGTGATAAAATATGTAACGCTTATGCAATAGGTCTCAGCATATCAGGAAAAAGCGTTTTCTTTGATAGGGAAGCTATTCAAGAAAAATAGATATTAGGGGGAAAAATGTTTAACTATAAACTATGGATATTTGAGCTTTCTATAATACTGGTAGGTCTAGTTTCATTTATTACGCTCAATGGCAACGCTTACCATTTTGATGATGTATATGGAGGTTTTATTCAATCATTTAGATCGGAAGGTCTCAATACTTTTGTAGAAGCTATAACCTATATAGGCAATTGGCAAAGCATAGTTATTTTGTGCATTTTGTTATTAGCATTTGATAAAACAAGAAAATGGCTTGGAGTACCAGTAACTTTGGTTGCCATAGTCTCAAGCGTAGCTAACAGATTGTTAAAAGAATATATTGCAAGACCTAGGCCTGATGCTTCAAATATGCTTATAGATCAAGATGGATTCTCTTTTCCTAGCGGTCATACAGCTACAGCAATAGCAGTTACTGTACTTATTGCTTATATACTTGTTAGAAATCTTGATAATAAGAAAAAAGCATGGTTTTATTCTGTCTGTTTAGTTCTTTTAGGTATTTTAATAAGCCTAAGCAGAGTTTATCTTGGAGTCCATTATGCTTCAGATGTTTTTGCCGGAATTTTTGTAGGTTTAGGTTCATTCAGTCTAGTTGCAATGTTCTTTTATCCACATAAAAAAGATTTTGCAAAATGGAAAAAGAAATTTAATGACAAAATCGATTCTTTAGAAGTTATTGATGAAAGTAAAGTTGATATTATCGATGAAGATAACTAGTTTTATTTGGAGTACTTGGAGATTTTATAATGAAAATTTTTCAGAATATATCAGGTGGAGTGAAGTTATTTAGAAATCTAAAACACCTAAATAAATATAAAAATGATATACAAAATGCTAGAAATAATGAAGATTACGATGAAGAAAGAAAATTTATTTTACAGGCAATGAGCACGTGGGGCAAAGAGCTTTGTAAAGATGCAGGTGTTGAGCTTAAGGTGTTTGGTAAAGAAAATCTTCCTGAAATTGGACCTGTAGTATATATGCCAAATCATCAAGGATATGCAGATGTTGTTGTTCTCTGCGCAGCCTTAGATACTATCCAAACCGGATTTATTGCACGAAATGATCTTGAATCCGTTCCTTTTTATGGAAAATGGATAGATAAAGTAAGAGGTGTAACAATAAATAGAAAAAATCCTAAAGATGGTTTAAAAGCTATCAATAGAGGAATTGACCTAATAAAAAAAGGATTTTCTCTAGTTATTTTTCCAGAGGGAACTAGAAGTCGTAAGCCAGAAATGGGTGAATTTAAGGCTGGAGCTATGAAACTAGCTACAAAGCCTCAAATTCCTATAATCCCTGTCAGTATAGATGGAACATGGAGAGTATTTGAAGAAAAAGGCTGCATACAAAAATGCGAGGTAAAAATACTTATTCATGAAGCTATAAGTACAGAAAATCTTTCAAGAGAAGAAGAAAAACAAATGGCTACAAAAGTTCAAAATATAGTAAATGAAGGCTTAAAAAAATTAAGAGAAATGAAATAAAAAATGGCAACCAATAGGTTGCCATTTTTATTATCACATTTTATATTCCTACACCTAGGTTATTTTTAAATCTTTCAAGAACAGGTACAGCTATCTCATTAGCTCTATTAGCGCCATCTCTTAATATTTCAATAAGTTCATCAGAATGTCTTATCTCTTCAAATCTCTTTTTAATAGGTGCTAAACCATCAACTACAATTGTAACCAAATCTTTTTTAAAGTCACCATATCCTTTGCCTTCATATTTCTTTTCTATATCTTCAATAGACAAATCAGAAAATGATACATAGATATTCATAAGATTACTTATACCAGGCTTTTTTTCCATATCAAACTTAATTACACCCTCAGAGTCTGTAGTAGCTTTCATAATAGCTTTCTTAATCTTTGATTCATCATCTAAAAGAGAAATTCTGCTTAGAGGATTTTCAGCACTTTTGCTCATTTTCTTAGTAGGATCATCAAGAGCCATTATTTTAGCACCTTCTTTAAGATATCTACCCTCTGGTAACACAAAAGTATCCCCATATTTATTATTTATTCTGTTACATAAGTCTCTTGTAAGCTCAATATGTTGTTTTTGGTCGATACCTACTGGAACAACATTTGTATCGTAAAGAAGTATATCTGCTGCCATAAGAACAGGGTACATAAATAATCCTGTAGGTACAGATTCTTTTCCTTTACCCTTATCTTTGAATTGAGTCATCCTTGATAGCTCTCCTGTATAAGAAGAACAAGTTAGTAGCCATCCAAGTTCACTATGACCGGAAACACTAGATTGTACAAAAACTATACTCTTTTTAGGATCTACACCAACAGCAAGGTAAAGAGCTGCTACATCAAGTATACTTTCTCTTAATTCTTTAGGATCCTGTGCCACTGTAATAGCATGTAAGTCAACTATACAATATATACAGTCATGATCTTCCTGTAATTCTACAAACTGTTTCAAAGCCCCTAGATAATTACCTAAATGAATATTTCCTGTAGGCTGAACTCCTGAAAAAACTCTATTCATAGCTTCCTCCTAATTTACAAACTCTCTACTAAACTGCTTGATTATCTTCTTCTCTGCTCTTGAAATAGTCATTTGAGAAACGCCCAAATCCTTTGCTATTTCACTCTGAGATTTTTCTTCCACAAATCTTTTCTTAAAAATATATCTGTGTGTGCTGCTCATCTTTTTTAATACTTTGCTGATTATTTCGAAGTTTTCAACATCTTCAAAGCCTTTTTCTTCAGTAGCAGTATATCTTTCAAACATAGCAATTGAACCTTCATCTCCATTTTCTTCGAAGGTCTGATTTAAAGAAAGTGTTCCATAGGCTGCACTACTTTCAATAGCTTTAATTATATTTTCTTCTTTTTCTCCCATTCTTTCTGCAATTTCTGCAACTGTAGGTGTTCTTCCAAGCTCAACAGTAAGCTTTTCCTTAACCTTTGGCATAGACGATGAAAGTTCCTTCATATGTCTTGGTACTTTAACACTCCATCCCTTATCTCTAAAATACTTTTTGATTTCTCCAAGAATTGTAGGTGTTGCAAAACTGCTAAATTCAAATCCTTTTTCAGGATTAAATCTTTCCACGGCAGAAATTAGAGCCATAGCTCCAACCTGATAAAGATCATCGTAATCTACACCTTTACCTAGGTATTTTTTTATTAAAATATCAACCATATAAAGATGGTCTTCTACAAGCCTATTCCTAAGCTCTATATTTTTTGTTTGGTAGTATTCGTTAAATAATTCTTTATTCTGCATTTAAAATTCACCAATTAAATACTTTTAATCATTGTTAGCTTTCTTTTGCCTTCTTCATTTGTGCTGAATTCAGCCTTATCCATTACACTATTGATAATTGCTAAACCCAAATCCCCCTCTTTTGGACACATTGTACATATTTTTTTAGTTTTCTCAAGACAATGGTCTCCTATTGCCTGTATGACAATTGTAAATGTATTTTCATCTATATCCATATTTATGATATATTCGCTACACCAGCTACAACTATCATGGCAACTTATCATTTTACAACCTTCAACAACAGCCATACCCATTTCATCTACAGTATCTATATCGAAACCAGCTATATTCGCCGCTGCTATAGTAGTGCTGCTACATACCTGTATATAATCAGGATGTCCACTTACCCTTAAGCTAATTGAATTCATCATAAGTTCTCCTTATTATCATCGTTTATCATTTTGGCCATTGAAATAATATTGCTATTTTCATCAACTTTCATTATTTTAACACCCTTAGTTGTTCTTCCATATTGAGAAATATCATCTGAAGATATTCTTATTATTACTCCATCTGAGTTTATAAGCAATATTTCATCTTCCTTTTCTACGTTCATAGCACCAACTAAGTATCCTGTCTCAGAAAATTTCTTTTTATCATAAGTCTGAAGACCTTTACCGCCTCTCTTTTGAGGAGTGTAATCCTTAACAGCAGTTTTCTTTCCAAATCCCTTTTCAGTAATTACTAAAAGCTTTTCTTTGCTATTTTCATCTTTACTAACAAGGCACATTGAAACTACTTCATCTCCTTCATCAAGATTGATAGATCTAACACCACTTGCAACTCTTCCCATAGGTCTAACATCTTCTTCATTAAATCTAATAGCTTGACCTTTCTTAGTTACAATAATAACGTCATCTCTTCCTGATGTCTGTTTAATACCGATAAGTTCGTCTCCATCTTTTAGACTTATTGCAATTATACCATTTTTTCCATTATGATTGAATTTTGATATAGATGTTTTCTTAATCTGACCATTTTTTGTAACTGCCATCAAATAAGTTTCATCTTCTTCATTCTTTATTGGAATAACAGCATTTATTCTTTCTCTCTGAAGAAGATTTAAGAAATTAATTGCCGGAGTTCCTTTTGCACTTCTTGTTGCCTCTGGAATCTCATAAGCTTTAATCTTATATGCCTTTCCAAAATTAGTGAAGAACATTAAATAATCATGTGTAGATGTAAGAATCAAATCTGTTACAAAATCATTTTCTCTTGTTGTAAGTCCTGAGATACCTCTTCCACCTCTCTTCTGTGTCTTGTAAGTATCTGCTGGAATTCTCTTAAGATATCCTAAGTGAGTTAGAGTTATTGCAACATTTTCTTCATTTATTAAATCTTCTTCATCTATCTCTGTAGGTGCTGATATAATTTGAGTTCTTCTTTCATCGGAATACTTATCTTTAATCTCAAGCATTTCATCTTTCACTACTCCCATAAGAAGTTTTTCATCTGCAAGTAGAGAATTGTAGTAGCTTATTTTTTCCATCAAATCATCATATTCTGCATTTATCTTTTCTATTTCAAGACCTTGAAGTCTAGCAAGCCTCATGTCTAGTATAGCTTGAGCCTGTATTGCTGAAAGTTCAAATGCTTCCATAAGCTTATCTTTAGCATCGCTATAAGAAGATCTTATTATCCTTATAACCTCATCTATATTATTTAAAGCTATTCTAAGACCATCTAAAATATGAGCTCTCGCTTCAGCTTTTCTAAGATCAAACTGAGTTCTTCTTGTTAAAACTTCCTTTTGATGTTTTAAAAACTCATTTAATATATCATACAAATTTAAAAGTTTTGGCTGACCATTTACAAGAGCTATCATAATCATGCTATATGTGTCTTGTAACTGCGTATTTTTATATAGCCTATTTAATATTATCTGAGGATTTGCATCTCTCTTAAGCTCTATTACTATACGCATTCCATGTCTATTTGATTCATCTCTTATATTCGAAATGCCATCTATCTTCTTTTCTCTAACTAAGATAGCTATCTTTTCTATCAATCTAGCTTTATTTACCTGGAAAGGTATCTCACTTACTATAATTTGAACTCTTCCTTTTGCAGTTTCTTCTATCTCTGTTTTAGCTCTTACAGTAACCTTTCCTTGTCCTGTTCTATAAGCTTCTTTGTGATTGTTCTTTCCAAGCAAAATTGCTCCTGTTGGAAAATCAGGACCTTTTACAATTTCAATAAGATCTTCAACCGTAGCCTCATCATTATCAATCATATAGCATGCTGCATCTATAACTTCTCCTAAATTATGAGGAGGTACAGAAGTAGCCATACCTACAGCTATACCATTAGAACCATTTACTAAAAGATTAGGTATCTTAGCTGGAAGTACTGATGGCTCTTTTTCTTCTTCATCGAAGTTAGGTACAAAATCTACAGTTTCTTTTTCTATATCTCTAAGCATCTGAAGTGAAAACGGTGTCATTCTCGCCTCAGTATAACGCATGGCAGCAGCACCATCTCCATCTATTGATCCAAAGTTACCATGTCCATCAACAAGCATATATCTAGTTGAAAAATCTTGAGCCATTCTAACCATAGCATCATATATGGATAAATCGCCATGAGGATGATATTTACCCATTACATCCCCTACGATACGAGCTGACTTTTTAAATGGCTTATCAGGAGTTACACCTAGCTGACTCATACCATAAAGTATTCTTCTGTGTACTGGCTTAAGACCATCTCTAACATCTGGTAAAGCTCTTCCAACTATAACACTCATAGCATAGTCTATGTATGACTTCTTCATTTCGCTATGAATCTCATGTTGTATAAGCTTGCTATCTTCTTGAATAAAATCTGTCATATAACACTTCCTTAAATATCTAAATTCTTAACATACTTTGCATTTTCTTCTATGAATTTTCTTCTAGGGGGAACCTTATCTCCCATTAGAGTCGTAAATATTTCGTCTGCCATAGATACGTCATCTAAAGTTATTTGGATAAGAGTTCTTGTATTATAATCCATCGTTGTTTCCCAAAGTTGATGATAATCCATTTCACCAAGACCTTTATATCTCTGAATGTTTAATTTTCCACCTTTTTCAGAAAGACTTTCAAGAAGTTTTTCTTGTTCTCTATCTGAGTAAGTATAGTAAACCTCATTTCCTTTCTTCACTTGGTAAAGAGGTGGTTGAGCCGCATATACATATCCACCCTCAACAAGAGGTCTCATATACCTATAGAAGAATGTTAAAAGTAGAGTTCTTATATGAGCTCCATCAACATCGGCATCGGTCATTATTACTATCTTGTGATATCTAAGCTTCTCAGCATCAAAATCATCACCTATTCCACAGCCAAATGCTGTTATCATATTTTTTATTTCTTCACTATTTAAAATTTTATCAAGTCTTGCTTTTTCTACATTTAGAATCTTACCTCTCAATGGAAGAACAGCTTGTCTCAATCTATCTCTACCTTGCTTTGCAGAACCTCCCGCAGAATCACCCTCTACCAAAAAGATTTCTGATTTAGCTGGATCTTTCTCCTGACAATCAGCAAGTTTTCCTGGAAGTGAAAAACCTTCTAAAACGCTATTTTTTCTAGTTATATCTCTAGCTTTTCTAGCTGCTTCTCTAGCTCTAGCTGCCTGAAGAGCTTTATTCATTATAATCTTTGCTTGGGCAGGATTCTCTTGTAAAAATGCTGTAAAATACTCATTTGTATTTGATTCTACAAAACCTCTTATATCACTATTACCAAGCTTACCCTTAGTCTGTCCCTCAAATTGAGGATTTGTTAATTTAACTGATACAACAGCTGTTAAACCTTCTCTAACATCATCACCAGATAGGGACTGATCATTGTCTTTTAAGAATTTATTCTTTCTTGCATAATCATTAAAAACTCTTGTGAGAGCTGATTTAAATCCTGATAGATGATATCCTCCATCTACAGTATTTATGTTATTTGCATAAGACATGATAAGTTCTGAATATCTATCTGTATATTGGAAAGCTATTTCAACTTCCATTTCTCCCTTACCATCTTTATCTTTTCCCTGAGCCTCAAAATATATTACTTCTGGGTGTATAGGATCCTTATTTTCATTCATATAAGATACAAATTCCTTTATACCACCCTCGTAATAGAACTCTTTCATTACTGGCTCTTCGCCTCTTTCATCTCCTAGGCTTATTCTTATACCTTTATTAAGGAATGCCATTTCTCTAAGTCTATGTTCAAGAGTTGAGTAATCAAAAACTGTTTCCTCAAAGATTTCACCATCTGGCCAAAATATAGTTTTTGATCCTGTTGTTTTAGATTTTCCTATAACATTTAATTTCTCAACAGTTTTTCCTCTTTCAAAGGATATGGCATAAACATTTCCATCTCTTTTTACTTCTACTTCCATTCTAGTAGATAGAGCGTTTACTACTGATGCACCTACACCATGTAAACCACCAGAAACTTTATATCCGCCACCGCCAAATTTACCTCCAGCATGAAGTACTGTATGAATTACTTCAACTGCAGGTATTTTTTCCTTAGGATGAATATCTACAGGCATACCTCTTCCATCATCTTCTACAAGAATGGAATTATCTTTTTGTATAATTACTTTTATGTTCTTACAAAAACCTGCAAGTGCTTCATCCACACTATTATCAACTATTTCATAAACAAGGTGATGTAAACCTTTTTCTCCTGTTGAACCTATGTACATACCAGGTCTTACTCTAACAGCTTCAAGACCTTCTAAAACCTGAATTTGATCAGCTCCATAGCTCTGATTTTTCATTTCCTTAGACATTAAATTCTCCATTATAATTTTATCTTTAACATAACCTTTATTATACTATATTTTAGCCATTTTTTCAAACTATTAGTTAGTTTGATTAGTTATATTTAACTTTATATATATTATATTAATCTTTATATTACTAAAAAAATTTGCAACTCATTTTATAACAAGTTGCAAATCAATTAACTTTCTTTCTCTTCTAAAATTTCACCATTTTTTATATATATTATTTTACCTTGAGGAAATCTATTCATTACCTCTTTATTTATATCTGTAGTTGTTAGAAAAATTTGTACATCCTTGATGCTATTTACTAAGAAACTTTGTCTTTCATAGTCAAGTTCACTCATAACATCATCCAAAAGTAGAATAGGATTTATTTCCTTTTCTCTTTTTATTAAGTCAATTTCTGCTAATTTAAGAGATAATGAAGCTGTTCTCTGCTGACCTTGAGATCCAAATTTTCTTGTATTTATACCGTTTATGAACACTGAAAAATCATCTCTTTGACAACCTCTAGTAGAACTTCTTCTAAAAATATCATTATCTTTATTATCTTTTAATACTTTTTCTATCCTATCCCTTATTTTTATTAGAATATCATTATTTTCAATAAAATCTATCTTTGAAATATCAACATTTTCTAAAATATCATCAATTTCTATATCTGGATTATATTCTATAAATAATTCTTCTTTTCCATTAGTTATATTATTATGTATACTTCCACTGATTTTATTTATATTTTCTATAAAACCAACTCTCTTAATCATTATTCTTGCTGATATTTCAGAAAGCATAGAATTATAAACATCTATCATATCGTGATTTATATTTTTTTCTTTTAAAAGACTATTTTTGTTGTTAATAATTTTTCTATAGTCATAAATATCACTAAAATATGATGGATAAAGCTGGGAAATTTCTCTATCCATAAAATTTCTTCTATTTGAAGGATCACTTTTCACTATTTGCAAATCTTCTGGTGAAAATATAACAGTTATTACATTATCAAGCATTTCTGATAATCTACTTATGTTTACATCATCTATCTTTATAGCTTTTAATCCTTTTTCAGAAATATAAATATCTATTTTTCCATCATCTTCTTCTCTATTATAAAGAGCTTTCACTCTAAAAAATTCCTCACCAAACTTTATTAACTCTTTATCTTTTATAGATTTAAATGATTTTCCCATAGAAGTAAGATATATTGATTCAAGTAAATTTGTCTTTCCCTGACCATTATCACCTAAAATAACATTAACATTTCTATGAAAATCTATATTTATATTTTTATAATTTCTATAATTCTCTAAATATATGCTTTTTATATACATTTAAACTATTCTCACTGGAAGTATTAAGTATTGGAATTCTGATCCTTCCATAGGTTTTATTGCGCAAGGAGATAAATTTGATTTGAATTCTATTAAAATTTCATCATCATCTATAACTTTAAGAGCATCTATAACATACTTTGAGTTAAAACCTATATCTAAAGATTCACCATTTTTATCAATAAAAATTTCTTCTTTAACTGATCCTTCTTCCGATCTTGATGTTATAGTTAAAAAACCTTCTCCTACGCTGCATTTTATAAGATTATTCTTTCCTTCCTTAGCCATTAAAGAAGCTCTTTCTATAGCTGAAAGAAGATCTTTAGTATCAACTTTTATTATAGTAGAATAATCTTTTGGAAGAATTTCTTTGTATGCTATGTATTTAACATCCATAACTCGTAAAAATACTTTAGTATTGTCTATTTTTACAAGCATATCCTTATCACCTATTACTATTTCTACATCATCATCACTAGTTGATTCACTTAAAATCTTAAATATTTCAGATAAAATCTTAGCATTTATAACTAAGTTTTCTTCTATTTTATTTTGCATTTCCTCTCTACTTACAGATATTCTAAATCCATCAGAGGAAACCATATTCAATGAATTTTTTTCTATTTCAAAAAGTATACCAGTTAAATTTGGTCTACTTTCATCGACACTTGCAGAAAAATTAGTTCTTCTTATCATATTTTTTAGAACTTCTCTGTCAAGAAGAAGTCTTTTATCTAAACTTTCTACTGTGTTGAAGCTAGGAAAATCATCAGGATTGTGGCTAGTTAAATTAAATTCACTTGTTAAAGTCTTTAAACTAACTTGCCCATTTAAATTCTCCAGAGTAATATGCTGATTAGGAAGTTTTCTTACTATTTCTATGAAAAGTTTTGAAGGTATAGCTACGCTTCCTGTACTTTCTACATCACATATTATTTCCGTTTCTATGCTTAAATTAAGATCAGAAGCTCTTAAAAGAACTTTATCTTCTTTTGCTTCTAAATATATATCTTTAAGAATTGGAATAGTTGTTCTACTTGTTATAGCTTTTGAAACTGTAGAAAGAGCTTTATTTAATAATTGTTGATTACATGAAAATTTCATAATATCTCCTTTGTTGAATTTCTTTTATTATTATATATATTTCTTAGTAGTATTAGTAGTAGGCTCTGTGGAAAAGTGGAAAACTACAAAATTTGTTGAAACGATATAGTTTGTAGATGTTTATAAGTATGTTGATAAGTCTTATTATATAATCCACAGCTTATTAATAACTTGTTATATTTTTATTTTTTTCATAATTTCATCTACTACAAATTTTACACTTTCATTAGTGAGAATTTCATTTCCTATTTTTTTATGAGCATGCATCATTGTGCTATGATCCTTTTTACCGAAAGCTTCTGCTATACTAGGAAATGACATATCTGTTAATTCTCTTGTTATGTATATAGCTATTTGTCTAGGTACTGCAATATCTCTCGTTCTCTTTTTACCTTCTAGATCTTTTATTGATATACCATAG
The DNA here is from genome assembly GCA_945876935.1 of uncultured Clostridia bacterium. GTDB lineage: Bacteria > Bacillota > Clostridia > Peptostreptococcales > Anaerovoracaceae > Gallibacter. The sequence goes on from CAMCQA010000007.1 coordinate 24,213, forward strand.
TACTGGCTAACAACATTTTTTATACTATCCACATCTATTTCACCATTATTATTGAAAAGATATGTAGCATTCTTTCTAACAAAGTTTGTATTTAATGGCTCTCCTCTAAATTTTGCCATATTAGTAAGATTGAAGAAGGTACTTTCAAGTTCTCTTACATTATCAGTTATATTGCTAGCTATAATGTTTATAACGGACAAAACATCATCATTTATATTTATATTTTCCTGTTCTGCTTTGTTTTCTAATATAGCTACCCTAGTTTCAAAAACAGGTTTCTTTATTGTTGAAACAAGACCCCATCCAAATCTTTGAGCTAATCTATCAGATATTTCAAGCTCTGAAGGATTCCTATCTCCAGATAAAACTATTTGTTTCTTTGAATCATGAAGAACATTGAAAGTATTGAATATTTCTTCTTGAATAGTCTCTTTACCTTTGAAAAACTGAACATCATCCAAAAGCAATATATCCATATTTCTGTATTTATCTTTAAATAAATCCATGGTTTTATTTTTTAATGCTGAAATAAATTCGTTTGCAAAGATTTCACTAGTCACATAAAGTACTTTTTTTTCAGGGAAAACCTCATATATATAGTTACATATTGCATGCATTAAATGAGTTTTACCAAGTCCAGGATCACCAAAAATATATAGTGGATTATACCTTGGATTTCCTAAATCTTCAGCTACTGAAAATGCTGTATAATATGCATAGTCATTATTATTTCCAACTACAAAATTATCAAAAGTGTGTCTTATATTAACGATATTCTCTTGTGAAAAAGTACTATTTACTGTAGATGTTGTAGAGTAATTATCTTTATTTTTACTTTTTCCAGCACCTTTTTCATTTTCACGTTTTGTCATGAGTTTGATATTGTATTTGTCTTGAAAAGCTTCATTAACAGAAGGTATAAGGTATTCATCCATATATCTTTTCATTATTATATCTTCTTGCATAGATGTATTACACAGAAGATATATTGTTTTGCTATTTTCATCAATATCTTCAAATGTTAGATTTTCAAACCAATTTTTAAAAGCAGTTTTGTTTATTTTGGTACTTAGAAAATCTAAACTTAAAGACCATAGTTCATTATGATTATTCATAAAAATCCCCTAAAAATGTCATACAAAATATAGATTTTTTATAATTGTAATAGATAACTAAATTAAATATATACACTTAAAATAATAACAGAGTTATCCACAGGTAACAATAAAAAATTAATTAAAAGAACAATAAAAAGTAAAAATTATCCACAATCTGTGGATAATTTTATAAACATAATTAACACGTGTACTATATATGGAATAACATAAGTTTTTTTATAGTATATTTGATAAAATAAAAAAATAAAATTAGCATAAAACATTGATTTTCTTGACTTTTTTTAATATTAAAAGTATAATTTTAAAGAATGTGCTCATTTGTAATTTAGATTTAGCACAGAAACATATTTTAAGGAGGTGTTTTATTATGAAGATGACTTTTCAACCAAAGAAGAGACAGAGAAAAAAGGAGCATGGTTTCAGAAAGAGAATGAAGACTAAGGCTGGAAGAAATGTTCTAAAAAGAAGAAGAGCTAGAGGCAGAAAATCTTTAACTGCTTAAGAGTTGAGTTATGATTATCCAAAATGTATTGACTGGTAAGAGAAATTTTGACATTGTTTATCGTCGAGGAAAATCTTTAGGTGATAAATATGTTGTTATTTTCTATAAGAAAAATGATATAGGGAGCAATAGAATAGCTTTTTTAGCTAGTAAAAAAGTCGGAAATGCCGTTAAAAGAAATAGAGCCAGAAGATTGATGAAACAAGCTTTCAGAGATATGAATGATATCTATAAATCTGGATGGGATATCATTTTTATAGCTAGAAATACAATAGAGGATAAGAAGTGCTATCAAGTTAAAAAATCCATGGAATCGGCCTTGAAAAGAGGAGGATTAAAGATATGAAGTATATTTTAATATTTTTCATAAGGATATATCAAAAATTTATATCTCCACTTCTTCCAAAGAGCTGTAGATTTTATCCTACATGCTCACAATACTTTATAGAGGCATTGAAAAAGTACGGATTTTTTAAAGGTAGCTACCTTGGTATAAGGAGGATATTGAAGTGTCATCCATTTCATGATGGTGGCTATGATCCTCTGCCATAGATAAATGGAGGAAAATAAATGAACGCAATACTAGGATTTTTTGCAAAACCTCTCGGTTATCTACTACTTGCAATCTACAACTTTATTGACAACTACGGCTTAACTCTTTTAATTTTTACTGCAATAGTAAAAATTGCTATGTATCCGCTGTACATTAAACAGATGAAAAGCACTATGGCTTCAGCAGGAATGCAAAGCAAAATGAAGCAAATAAGACAGAAATATGCAAATGATAAAGAGATGATGAATATTAAGATGCAGGAGCTTTACAAAGAGGAAGGTTTCAATCCAGCAGGAGGATGCCTACCTATGTTAATACAGACTCCTATTATCTTTGCTCTATTTGCACTATTGAGGAACCCTATGCTTTACATAGATGATTCTTCTATTCTTTTTGCTACTCATGAAAGCTTTTTATGGTTGTCTGATTTGAGTCAGCCTGATAAGTGGTTTTTACCTATATTAGCTGGTATCGCTACTTATATTTCTTTTTCTATATCTCAGAAGGGATCTACACAGATGTCAGAAATGAGTGGGATGATGAATTCCATGAAATATTTATTCCCTCTGATGATAGTTATAATGGGTAGAGGTTTCCCAGCAGGGTTAGCTCTATACTGGTTTTTTGGTCAATTTTTGCAGATTTTCTTTAACTTACATATAAATACTCTAAAGAAAAAAGCAGAAAGAGAAAAAAACAAGGGAAAGAGAGGTAAGAAATAATGCGTTTTTCAGAAAAATGGGGAAAAGACATTAAAACCGCAACAGACCTTGCTTTAAAAGATTTGAAAGCATCTATTGATGAAGTTAAAGTTACTGTTTTAGAGGAACCTTCAAAGGGATTTTTGGGCATTGGTTCAAAACTAGCTTTAGTTAGAGTTGAATTAATAGAAAAATCAGAAGCAGTTGTAGAAGAAATAAAGGAAGTATTTGTTTCTGATGAAAAAGCAGCTACAGAAGAAGTGATTGTTGAAGATGATCCAAGAAAAGAAGCTGAAGCTAAAATAGAAGAACTTTCAAACAAATTTGCAGAATTAAGACAGGAAGCAAAAGAAATAAATCAAGAAGAAACAGCAGAAGAAAGCGTGATTTATGATGGAAGAACTCTATCTATAATAGAGGAACATAAAGCTTTGGAATTCTTAAAAGAAACTTCTTCAAAGATGGGTATAGAATTAAATTTTGTAGCCTATGGAGATGAAGAAAATTTACTTATTAAGATATCTGGTAAAAATTCAGGAACGATAATAGGTAAAAGAGGGCAGACCCTTGATGCTATTCAGTATTTAACAAGTCTCGTTGTAAATAAAGATAAAGAAAATTACGTTAGAGTTATTTTAGATGCTGAAAATTACAGATTTAAAAGAGAGAATACTCTAAAAGCTCTAGCAGTAAGACTAGCAGATAAGGTAAGTAGAACAAAGAAGAGTGTTAAACTTGAACCTATGAATCCTTATGAGAGAATGGTTATTCATTCAGCTCTTCAAGGTCACGAAAAAGTTGTGACAAGAAGTGAGGGAGAAGAACCTTACAGAAGAATAGTTATAGAACTAAAGAGATAATGAATGCCCGTGTTTTTCACGGGCTTTTCTAATATTTAATCAAAAGTAAAGGAATTTATATTTATGGATAGAACCATATCAGCAATATCTACAGCCTATGGAGAAGGTGGAATTGGTATTATAAGGATAAGTGGATCTAAGGCTAAAAATATAGCAGATGACATATTTACAAACAAAGATAAATTGGAAGATAGAAGGCTAATTTTTGGTCATATTTTTGATGAAAATAATAAAAATATTGATGAGGCTTTAGTTGTCTATATGAAAGCTCCTAAAACATATACTGGAGAAGATATTGTAGAAATACAATGTCATGGTAGCATTGTTTCTCTTAGAAAGATATTGGATTTAACTTTGAGAAAAGGTGCTGAGCTAGCAGAGAGAGGAGAATTTACTAAAAGAGCTTTCTTAAATGGCAGAATGGATCTGTCGCAAGCGGAGGCAGTAATTGATTTAATAAAAGCTAAGAATGAATCTAGTTTTGATTTAGCTTTAAAACAGCTTGAGGGAAAATTTAGTAAGGAAATAGTGGAGCTTAGAAAAAAAATTCTAGATATTCTTGTCAATATAACTGTAAATATAGATTATCCAGATGAAGATATAGAAGAAATATTGTATGATAATCTTCTAAAAGAAATATCGCAAATAGGCGATGAATTAGAAAATATAATAGGTACAGCTGATACAGGAAAAATTATAAGAGAAGGTTTAAAAGTTTCTATAATAGGAAAACCAAATGTAGGAAAGAGCAGTTTAATGAATCTTCTTTTGAGAGAAGATAGGGCTATAGTTACAGATATAGAAGGAACTACCAGAGATACTATCGAAGAAGAGTTAAGTATAAGAGGTATCCCAGTTGTTCTTACAGACACTGCCGGTATAAGAGAAACTGAAGACAAGATAGAGCAGATTGGTATAGAAAAAAGTAAAGAAAGTTTTAATAAATCTGATCTTGTAATTTTTATAGTTGATGGCTCTAGAAATCTTTCAGATGAAGATTTTGAAATAATAGATGTATTAAAGGATAAAAAGAGTATAGTTGTTCTCAATAAAATAGATTTAGAGAGAAAGATAGAAAAAAGTAAAATTTCTGAATTGCTAGGAGAAGTAAATATAATTGAAACTTCTATGGAAGAGAATATAGGTATAGAGGACATAAAAGATAGGATAGAAGAACTTGTTTTAGGAGGCACTGTAGCCCAAAGTGAAAGCAGCATAGTTTCAAATGCAAGACATTTAGATCTTCTGTGTACAAGTAAACAGTCTATAAGAGATGCACAAAACTTAGTATCTTTTGGAGAAGCTTTAGAGCTTATAGAAATAGATGTTAGAAATGCCTATGAATCTTTAGGAGAAATTATAGGAGAAGAAGTAAAAGACGATATATTAGAAGAAGTTTTCAATAGATTTTGTTTAGGTAAATAATATGAGTTACGAAATGGGAAATTATGACGTTATAGTAGTAGGAGCAGGTCATGGAGGATGTGAAGCAGCATTAGCCTGTGCGAGAATGGGTAAAAATACTCTACTAACTACTATAAGTCTTGAATCGATAGCCATGATGCCATGTAATCCATCTATAGGTGGAACAGGAAAAGGTCATCTAGTTAGAGAAATAGATGCCTTAGGCGGGGAAATGGCTGTAAATATAGATAAAACTTTTATACAAAGTAAAATGTTAAATACAAGAAAAGGTCCAGCTGTTCATTCATTAAGATGTCAAGCTGATAAATCAAAGTATCATCAAGAGATGAAAAAGACTCTAGAAAGAACAGAAAACCTTACAGTTAAACAGATAGAAATAGTCGACTTGATAACTGAAAATAATAAAGTTTCAGGTGTTATAACTATAACTGGTGCTATTTATAGATCAAAAGCTGTAGTAATAGCAACAGGAACATTTTTAAATGGAAAAATATTTATAGGAGAAACCTCTTTTTCAAGTGGTCCTAATGGTCAAGCTCCTTCTGTTAAGCTTGCAGAAAATTTAAAAAATCTAGGAATAGAAATGAGAAGATTTAAAACAGGAACACCAGCTAGAGTACTATCTACATCTTTGGATTTTACGAAGATGATAGAAGAAAAGGGTGATGTAAATATAGTTCCATTCTCATTTTTAAATGATAATCTTGAAAAAAATCAAGTTTCATGTTGGCTTACATACACAAATGAAGAGACTCATAAGGTAATACAGGATAATTTACATAGATCAGCTCTTTTCAGTGGAGAAATTGAGGGTGTAGGACCTAGATACTGTCCTTCAATAGAAGATAAGGTAAACAGGTTTGCTGATAAAAGTAGACATCAGACATTTATTGAACCAGAAGGTTTAGACACAGATGAAATGTATATCCAAGGTATGAGTTCATCTCTTCCAGAGGATGTTCAGTACGAATTTTATAAAACTATTCCAGGCCTTGAAAATCTAAAGATTACAAGACCTGCATATGCAATAGAATATGACTCAATAAATCCTCTTACTTTAAAGTTGAACTTAGAGTCCAAGATAATTGAAAATTTATTTTTTGCTGGACAGATAAACGGTAGTTCCGGGTATGAGGAAGCAGCATCCCAAGGTCTTATGGCAGGAATAAATGCAGCTCTAAAAATATCTGATAAGGAACCTTTTATACTAGGAAGAGATGAGGCTTACATAGGTGTTCTTATAGATGATCTAGTAACTAAAGGAACTAATGAACCTTACAGAATAA
>CAMCQA010000008.1 GCA_945876935.1 uncultured Clostridia bacterium
TTTACATGGGGTTTGTTTCTTTCAAATTTCTGTTTTGCCATTTTTGTTTCTCCTTATTTAGATTATTAAAATAGATTTAGGTTATTAAAATTATTTATTAATTTTTTCTACTAAACTATCAGGTAGTTTTTCGTAGTGTGAGAACTGCATTGTGTAGTTACCTCTACCCTGAGTTCTAGATCTTAGGTCTGTAGCGTATCCAAACATTTCAGATAGTGGAACCATACCTCTAACTGTAACTGCTCCACTTTCCATGTCAGAACCTTCGATTCTTCCTCTTCTTCCAGAAATATCACCGATTACATCGCCCATATATTCTTCTGGAACTACTACTTCTACCTTGAATATTGGTTCTAAAAGAACTGGTGTAGCCTTTTTAGCAGCTTCTCTGAATGCCATAGAACCGGCAATCTTGAACGCCATTTCAGAAGAGTCAACTTCGTGATAAGAACCATCGTATAGTTCAACTCCAACGTCTACAACCTGGTAACCAGCCAAAGGACCAGTTTCCATAGCTTCTCTTATACCTTCTTCTATCTTTGGAATGTATTCCTTTGGAATAGCTCCTCCAACTATTGAGTTTTTAAACTCAAATCCAGAACCTGCTTCTCTTGGGTAAAGCTTGATCTTAACATGACCGTACTGACCACGTCCACCAGACTGCTTAGCGTACTTGTTGTCAACATCTGCATTTCCAGTGATAGTTTCTTTGTAAGATACCTGAGGTTTACCTACATTAGCTTCTACCTTAAATTCTCTTAGAAGTCTATCAACGATGATTTCTAGGTGAAGCTCACCCATACCAGCGATGATTGTCTGTCCTGTTTCTTCGTTTGTATATGTTTTGAAAGTTGGGTCTTCTTCTGCTAGCTTAGCTAGTGACATACCCATCTTTTCCTGACCAGCCTTTGTTTTTGGCTCGATAGCGATTTCAATTACTGGCTCTGGGAATTCCATTGATTCTAGAATTACTTCATTCTTTTCATCACATAGAGTATCACCAGTAGTTGTATTCTTTAGACCAACAGCTGCTGCAATGTCACCAGAGTACACTCTTTCGATTTCTTTTCTATCGTTAGCGTGCATCTGAAGGATTCTTCCGATTCTTTCCTTATGACCCTTTGTTGAGTTATAAACGTAAGAACCTGATTCGATTGTTCCTGAGTAAACTCTGAAGAATGCAAGCTTACCTACAAATGGGTCAGCCATAATTTTGAATGCTAGAGCAGCGAAAGGACCTTTGTCATCTGCCGGTCTCTCAATCTCTTCTTCTGTTCCTGGAACAATACCTTTAATTGCAGGAATATCTAGTGGTGAAGGCATGAAATTAACAACTGCATCAAGCATCTTCTGAACACCCTTGTTCTTGTATGCTGAACCACAAGTCATAGGAATCATTTCACCCTTGATTGTCTGCTTTCTTATTGTAGAAAGAATTTCTTCTTCTGTTAGTTCTTCACCCTCTAGGAACTTCATCATTAGCTCTTCATCTGTTTCTGCAACAGACTCGATCAGCTTTTCTCTCCATTCCTTAGCTTTATCAGCCATATCAGCTGGGATTTCTACTACTTCAATTTCTTTTCCTAAGTCGTCTTTATACATAGTAGCGTTCATCGCAATTAAGTCTACTATTCCAACGAATGTATCTTCAGCGCCTATCGGTAGCTGAATTGGAACTGCATTAGCTCTAAGTCTATCCTTTACATTGTCGATAACCTTATAGAAATTAGCCCCTATTACATCCATCTTATTTACAAAGATCATTCTAGGAACGCCATACTTCTCAGCTTGTCTCCAAACTGTTTCAGTCTGAGGCTCAACACCTGATTTTGCGTCTAATACTGTTACTGCTCCGTCTAGTACACGAAGAGATCTTTCTACTTCTACAGTGAAGTCTACGTGACCCGGAGTATCGATAATATTTATTCTACAATCTTTCCACTGAGCTGTTGTAGCAGCAGAAGTAATTGTGATACCTCTTTCCTGCTCCTGTTCCATCCAGTCCATTGTAGCACCGCCATCGTGAGTTTCGCCTATCTTATGAGTTCTTCCTGTATAGAAAAGAATTCTTTCTGTTGTTGTAGTTTTACCAGCATCAATGTGAGCCATGATACCGATATTTCTAGTTTTCTCAAGTGAAAACTGTCTACTCATGCTACTTTCTCCTTTCTGCGGTTATTACCATCTGTAATGTGCAAATGCCTTATTAGCCTCTGCCATCTTGTGTGTATCTTCTTTCTTCTTAACAGATGCACCTGTGTTATTTGCTGCATCCATTAGTTCCTTTGCAAGCTTTTCGCTCATAGTTTTTTCACCTCTAGCTCTTGTGTACTTTGTAAGCCATCTTAGTGCTAAAGTCTGTCTTCTATCAGCTCTTACTTCTACTGGAACCTGGTAGTTTGCACCACCAACTCTTCTAGCCTTTACTTCTAGTACAGGCATAATGTTATTCATTGCTCTTTCGAACACTTCTAGCGCTTCTTCTCCAGTCACTTCATTGATTTTTGCGAAAGCATCGTAAACAATAGTCTGGGCAGTTCCCTTCTTACCATCTAGCATAATGCTGTTGATAAGCTTTGCTACAACAACACTTCCGTATACTGGATCTGGAAGAACTTCACGCTTTGGTACGTTTCCTTTTCTTGGCACGTCTCTTCCCTCCTTGCATTAATACGCATTCGGTACTCGCCATAAAGCCGTAAATATTTCTCTTTATAGCGTGGCGCTCGATATATTATATCAAGAGCTCTACAAATTTACCGATGCTAACTTATTTCTTTGGTCTCTTTGCCCCGTACTTAGAACGTGACTGAGTTCTGTTAGCTACACCTGCTGTGTCAAGTGTACCTCTAACAATGTGGTATCTTACCCCTGGAAGGTCTTTTACTCTTCCACCTCTTATAAGTACAACACTGTGCTCCTGTAGGTTGTGTCCTATACCAGGAATGTATGCTGTTACTTCAATACCGTTTGTTAGACGCACTCTCGCTACTTTTCTAAGAGCTGAGTTAGGCTTCTTAGGTGTAACTGTCTTAACTGATGTGCATACGCCTCTCTTCTGTGGTGAGTTTGTGTCTGTAACCTTTCTCTTTAGAGAGTTCATTCCCTTTCCTAGAGCAGGTGCAGTTGACTTCTTCACACTTGAAGTTCTTCCCTGACGTACTAACTGGTTAATTGTAGGCATTCTTGTCTCCTTTCCACCTTAAAAATTTTAGGTAATTTAGTAAAGCTTAGACTTTTGGGCAGTCTAAACCGACGTACAGTATATCACTCAATGGTGTATATGTCAATAAATTACAAGGATTTAACCGTATTTTATTGTATTTTTTTATTTTTTTCTCATTTTAACTCTTTTCATTGCTCTTGTCTGCTATTTATTTATCAAACTCTTCTTTGAAATCTCAACAAAAAAGGACTCTTTCGAGTCCTTTTAAAAGCTTTATTTTACTAAATCATATCTATCAGCATTCATAACCTTGTTCCAAGCTTTTACGAAATCTGCATAGAATCTTTCCTTAGAGTCTGAACTTGCATAAATTTCGCAGATTGCTCTAAGCTGTGAATTTGATCCGAATATAAGGTCAAAACGAGTTGCAGACCATTTCTTCTCTCCACTTGATCTATCAAATCCATCGAAAACTCTATCGCTTCCATCCTGCTTCTTCCATTCAAAAGAAATGTCTAAAACATTCTTAAAGAAGTCATTAGTTAATACGCCTGGAGTTTCTGTTAGCACGCCAGCTTTTGACTTTTTAAAGTTAACGTCTAAAGATCTCATACCTCCTAACAGAACTGTCATCTCTGGAGCTGTCAAGCCTAGAAGTTGAGCTTTATCTACCATTAACTCTTCATCTCTTACTGTAAATTGAGCCTTAGCGTAGTTTCTAAACGGATCTACGATTGGTTCAAGAACATCGAAAGATCTAACATCAGTTTCTTCTAAAAGAGCATCGTTTCTACCTGGAGCGAAAGGAACTTCCATTTCTACTCCTGCTTTTTTAGCTGCTTCCTCAATACCAACATTACCTGCTAGTACTATAATATCTGCTACTGAAACCTTCTTATTTCCTGACTGCTTAGAGTTGAATTCTTCAACAACTTTTTCAAGTTTAGCAATGATTGCTGCTAATTTTTCTGGTTCATTAACTTCCCAGCTAGCCTGAGGTTCAAATCTTATTCTCGCGCCATTAGCACCACCTCTAAAGTCACTGCCTCTGTATGTAACAGCTGAAGCCCAAGCTGTAGAAATCAAATCTGAATGGTCAATACCTGAGTCTAAAATAGCCTTCTTTAATTCTGCCACATCATTTGCATCAACTAATTCAAAATCAACTGCTGGAATTGGATCCTGCCATATGAAAGTTTCCTTAGGAACATCAGCGCCTAGGTATCTTGTAGATGGTCCCATATCTCTATGTGTAAGCTTAAACCATGCCTTTGCGAAAGCATCTGCAAACTGATCAGGGTTTTCATAGAAATTCTTAGAGATTGGACCGTACTTAGCATCCATTCTAAGAGCCATATCTGCTGTTGTCATCATAGGTGCAAAAGTCTTGCTAGGATCGTGAGCGTCTGGCACTAGTTTTCTAGCTTCTGGATCTGTTGGTACCCACTGCCATGCTCCTGCTGGAGATTTCACTAAATCCCAATCGTAACCGAACAATGTTTCAAAATATCCATTGTCCCACTGTGTTGGAGTTGGGTTCCAAGCTCCTTCAATACCACTTGTAATTGTATCTGATCCTTTTCCACTCTTATATCCGCTTAACCATCCAAGACCCTGAGCTTCAATATCAGCAGCTTCTGGTTCCGGACCTACATTTGATGCATCACCTGCACCATGGCACTTACCAAAAGTATGTCCTCCAGCAACTAAAGCTACTGTTTCTTCATCTCCCATACCCATTCTAGCAAATGTGTCTCTAATATCCTTACCTGAAGCAACTGCACTTGGCTGTCCATTTGGACCTTCTGGATTTACATAGATAAGTCCCATCTGAACTGCTGCCAACGGTCTTTCTAGCTTTCCATCTTCGCTGTAACGAAGATTCTGCAACCACTCTGTTTCCTTACCCCAATATGTATCCTCTTCTGGCTGCCAAATATCTTTACGACCACCAGCAAATCCTAGTGTTTTGAATCCCATAGATTCTAGGGCACAGTTTCCTGTTAGAACCATAAGGTCTCCCCAAGATATTTTATTGCCATACTTCTGCTTAATAGGCCATAGAAGTCTTCTAGCTTTATCTAGGTTAGCATTGTCCGGCCAGCTGTTTATAGGTGCAAATCTCTGATTACCAGTATTTCCGCCACCTCTTCCGTCACTTGTACGGTATGTTCCTACGCTATGCCAAGCCATTCTTATGAAAAGAGGTCCGTAGTGTCCGTAGTCTGCAGGCCACCAGTCCTGAGAGTCTGTCATAAGATCGATAATATCTTTCTTGATAGCTTCTAGATCTAAACTCTTGAAAGCTTCGTTATAATCAAACTCTTCTCCTAGAGGATTAACCTTTTCAGAATGCTGTGCTAAAACTGAAAGATCTAACTTGTTTGGCCACCAATCCTTATTTGATGTGCCTTCACTATGAGTGCTAGGTTCAGCATGCATAGTGTGCTCTGGTCTTTTACCAACTTTCCCTGTTACTGGGCATCTCATTTCTGTTATTTTATATTTCTCCTTGTTTAAATGAAAACCTTCTTCTAACCTTTGAATCTTTTGTAATTTCCAAAGAATATTTAACAAAGGTTTCCCTATTATAATAATATTATTGTTTATGCTTAAATTATACCTCTTTTTAAGCTAAATTTATCAAAATTTATTGTTTTATTTTTTCTGTTAATTTTATGCGATAAAACTATTGAAATATTAGGCTTTTTGAGTTTTTATATTTTGTTTTATGAAAATGTTTCACAAGTGTATTTTTTATCTATTGTTATTTTTTTATCTAAGCTTAAAGTCGTGGTTCTTCATCGTAAACTTTAAACCTCTTATCTATTCTTTCTATATAGTCGGTAGCAATATCTGTAAGATTCATATTTTTTTTCATAATCCATCCAAATTCACTATATATTTTGGGCTGAAGAGGTATAAATTTAATCCCTTTACTTTCTTCGCTGTTAAAAGAAGCTTCCTTATATACATCCAAAGAAAAGGCGTCAGTTCCTCTTAATATTTCTCTTAAATGTTCAATACTTCCAATGGATATATTAGCTCTTCCCCTAGTTCTTTCCTCCAATATTTCATTGTATACCAGTTCTGTTTCTTCATCGTAATATCCAACAAAAGGAAAATCTACTAACTGCTCAGGTTTAATTTTTTTAAGCCCTAATCTATAGAAGGGATTTTTCTCGCCAACTAAAGCGCAAATTACTTTTCTAGCAATAGGCTTATAGACTAGACCACTTCTCTTTATATGCCTTATGTGATCTGCTTTATTAGCCTCTGGAAACCTTAACAGCCCAATATCTGCTTCTCCGGAGGAAACATGAGCGATGGCCTCATTTATAGAGCAGTCAAATATCCTGAATCCATAACCTTTATTTTTGCAATCATTATAAAGTTCCAAAAATATGTCCTTTCCTATGACGCTATAATTATTGGCAATAGAGAGATTTTGTATAGCATTATCATTTCCTTTTATCGCACTCCTCAAGTCTTCCACTTGAGAACATATAATTTTTCCTCTTCTATATACTTCTTTGCCATCTTCTGTCATGCTGACTCCATCAGAGCTTCTTTTGATAAGAGATGTGCCAAGTTCATCTTCCAGCTTCTTAATAGATATGCTCAAAGATGACTGTGCCATGTGCATAGATAAGGCTGCTTTACTTATAGAACCTTCATCTATAATTTTTATAAATTGCTCTAACTGTTCAAATTTCATACCTTTTCTCCTAAAATTTAGTAAATTTATCATTTAATTGATTAAAGTTGTAAATTTATAACACGCTACTAAGGTTGATATTTCAACACTTGCAGCCTTCTATCAATTTTACCTATACTTATCTATCAAATATTACTATATCACTTTAATATTTTTTAGTCTATACTAAGCATATAAATAGTTTTGTTCAAACAAAATATGACTTCCTAAATACAATTCAATTGTATTCTCTTTATTGATAAATATTTTACATATGAAAAACCGACGATTAGCTCTCGTCGGTTTTTCGTTTTTTGATATATTAACTTTCCTTTTAAAGCTTCATAAAAACTAATACACTTAAAGGCTTTATTTTCTATCGGCTATAACTTTCTCCTATTCCTCTTACAATTTCAACTATTATATCTTTAGCCTTCGTCATAGCATCTAAAGATACGAATTCTCCTACGGAATGAAGATTGTTACCTCCAACAAAAATATTTGGACAAGGAAGACCTTTAAAGGATAGCTTCGACCCGTCAGTTCCTCCTCTTATAGGTTTAATATTGAAAGGAAGTCCACATTTTTCATAGGCTCTCTTTGCGTATTCCACCACTTCTTTATTCTCTTCTAAAACTTCTCTCATATTATTATATTCATCTCTTATACTTATCTCTGCCACATCATTTCCAAACTCCAAATTTATTTTAGAAACGATAGCCTTCATAATTTCCTTTTTTTCCTCTAACAACTCTCTAGAGAAATCTCTGATTATATAAATAAGCTGAGCCTCTTCAACTGCTCCCTGCATTTCACAAAGATGTATAAAGCCTTCATATCCGGATGTATATTCCGGTCTCGCTTTAGCTGGCATCATAGTAGCGATCTTACAAGCTATGTCGCTTGCATTTATCATCTTTCCTTTAGCATTTCCCGGATGAACATTATGACCTTTGATTTTGATAGTTGCTTCTGCTGCATTAAAAGTTTCATAGTTAAACTCACCCATAGTTTCTCCATCTATTGTATAGGCAAACTCTGCACCAAAGGCATCCACATCAAAGTTGTCTCCACCTTCACCTATTTCTTCATCTGGAGTAAAACCGATTACTACATCACCTCTAGCCATCTCTCTATCATTTATAATTTCTTCAACAGCAGTCATTATTGCTGCTATTCCGCCTTTGTCATCTCCACCTAAAAGAGTAGTTCCATCGGATGTAATAATAGTATGTCCTTTATATAACTGTAAATCTGGCGTATCATTCGGATTAATAAATACTCCGTTTCCAACATTTAAAACTCCGCCATCATAATTCTCATGAACTATAGGCTTTACATTATCTCCCCTTGCATCAGGTGCAGTATCCAAATGAGAAATAAATCCTACGCTAGGTGCTTCTGGCAAATTGCCTTTTATCCTACATATAAGGTATGATTTTTCATTCAAATCAACTTCCAAACCCATAGTTTCTAACTCTTTTTTCAGCTTCTCTGCCAATACTAATTGTCCTGGAGTACTAGGCGTAAGCCCACTCTTGTCGTCCGATTTAGTATCTATTTGCACGTACTGTATAAATCTTTCTAAAATATTCATATTTTACTCTCCTTAAAATTTATCTATGTACATTATAACATCATAGGGTATAATTTACATATAGTATGTATGGAGGTTGCTAATGAACAAGCATTCAATTTTAAAGCTTTTAGAGGAAAATAAAGACCAACCTATATCTGGGCAAAAAATAGCCGAGCTGCTTTGCATATCCAGAAATGCTGTATGGAAACATATAAATGCCCTAAAGTCTGAAGGATTTCAAATTACTTCATCTAAATCAGGGTATCTTTTGAGTGAAGACTCATCTAAAGTGTCCATATCATCTATTAAGAGTAAAATTAATGTTCCATTGAATATATATGTATTTGATAGTTTACCTTCAACTAATACCTATGCAATAAACAACATTTCTGAACTAAAAAAACCTGCTCTTATAATAGCACTAGAACAAACCGAGGGCAGAGGAAGGTTTAATAAGAAATTCTCTTCAAAAGCTGATAATGGCATTTATATGAGCTTTCTTGTAGAGAACACTGCTTTAACAAGAAACATATCTCTAATAACTGCCATGAGCTCTGTAGCTGTAACCACAGCCTCAAGAAGATTATTTAATAATGATGTTAAAATAAAGTGGGTTAATGATATATTCTACAACGGTTTAAAAGCCGCTGGTATTTTAACTGAAGGAGTTACGAATTTTGAAACTGGAACTATAAGCCATATCGTTGTAGGGATGGGAATAAACACTAGCAATAAAGAGCTCCCTTCCGATTTAAAAACAATTGCAGGGCCTATATGTGATCAAGAAGTTAATAAAAATCTTCTCATAGCTGAAATTGCAAATGAGTTTTTTCATATGTATGAAAATCTCTGTACAGATGATATTAGTTTTATGGATAAATATAGAAAATTTTCTCTAATCCTAGGAAAAGAAATATCTTATAAGGATTTCTCTAAAAATCAGATTTACAAAGGCTTAGCAAAGGATATAGACAATCAAGGGCATCTTCTCATACAATTGTCAGATGGAAGTATATTCAAAGCGGCAAGTGGAGAAGTTAGCGTAATATTAAACTAAAAAAATACTGGCTACAATTATTTGTAGCCAGTATTTTTTATTACTTGTTTTGAGAAATAAAGTTATTTTTATGATAATTTTTCCTTTTCAACCTTTACAAGCTTTTTATCTTCTAAATAGTAAATTGTATCTACTAAATCCAAAACCCTCTCATCATGAGTTACCATGATAGCAGCTTTCTTTTGTTTCTTTACCTGTTCTCTTATCATCTCAACAATCTGATATCCTCTATTCTTATCCAAGCTTGCTGTAGGCTCATCTGCAAGAATGATATCTGGATCATTCATAAAAGCTCTAGCTATAGCCACTCTCTGCTTCTGCCCTCCTGAAAGCTGATTAGGATAATTTTCTTTTACATCTTCCAAACCTATATTGTTCAAAATATTTTCTATAAAAGAGTCGCCTTTCTTAGATGACAAACTCTGAATAAGCTTCAACTGATCATATACTGTCAAATATGGAAGCAACTGATGATTTTGAAAGATAAAGCCTATCTTATTTCTCCTTATTTTAGTCCATTGCTTTTTATTGCTTCTATCTATTCTCTCATCACCTATTAAAACATAACCATCATCAGACGATAAAAGAGCTCCTGCTATAGATAAAAATGTACTCTTTCCGCTCCCTGAAGGACCAACTATAGCTATAAATTCACCTTTTTCTACATTTAGGTTAATATCCTCTAAAATAACTCTTTTCTCTGCGCCATCTATATATGACTTAGATATATTGTTAAACTGAATTGCATAATCTGACATTATTTTGCACCTCCTATTATCTCCAAAGGATCAACTTTAGAAATTCTCAATATCGATATAAGTCCACTTACTATCGAAATAATAATAAATGCAACGGAAATCAGAGCTAACTCTTCATATTTAACAAGATAAGGAAGCCCAGAAGTTATAATAAACGATAGTCCATAGGCAAATATATTTCCAACTAAAACACCTATGAAAGATAAAACAAGTACTTGTCTTATAAGAAGCCTACTTATCTCAAAAGTTGTCATGCCAAGAGCTTTCATTACACCGTATTGCTGCTGTTTTTGTATAGTTATTATGTAGAAAAATACTCCAAGTATACTAGCAGAAATTACTATTAGTATCCATATTATCATAACAATAGTTTTCTGTTGAGCAGAAAATCCAGGCAGCTTATTTATAACATCTTCTTTTGACTTAATATCTAAATCTTCCCCTAACTCTAAAGATGTCTTATCAGTTAGAAAAGCTGTATACCTAATCTCACTTTTAGGATTTATAGCTATTCTCATATTATCTTGTGTCTTTTCTGATATATAAGCTACATCAGTATAGTTGTAGCTTAATGTCTCTGTAAAGCCAACAACAGTTAGCTTTAATTCGCTATTTTTATCAAAGATTTCATCACCCAGAGAAAAACCTTCATCCTTGAATGCTTCACTTAAAACAACAGTGTTTTCTTCCACAGGCTCTTTCCCCTCAATAATATGGGAACCGATTTTACTATCTTCTTTTGTAGCAA
Source organism: uncultured Clostridia bacterium (assembly GCA_945876935.1). Lineage (GTDB taxonomy): Bacteria > Bacillota > Clostridia > Peptostreptococcales > Anaerovoracaceae > Gallibacter. The sequence goes on from CAMCQA010000008.1 coordinate 11,006, forward strand.
AATAAGCTACGTCTATTTTGGAATCATCTAGATTTTTAGTTATAAAACCTCTATTGATAACAATAGGTTCTCCATCAGGGTCTTCTTCCATTAAATTGTCAATTACAGACTCTTCTATATAGGATGAAACTATAGCCCCCTCTGCATCTTTATTCAAAACAAAATTAGATTGTGGTATTTCAGTAATAGCTGAGCTTGCTACTTTCTCTAAACCATGGGCTAAACCTGATAAAAAAGTTACCATAAGAATGAGAAGAACAATTGTTATCTCTATCAAAATATAGTTCTTCTTATTGTATTTTATTTCTTTCAGTGCTAATCTCATATTTCTCCTTCTAAAACTTATATCCAATATTTTAACTAATCTAGATTATATCCCAAAAATACCATTGTTAAAATTTAGAATTTCAATATAAGTTCTAAATTTAGAGTTTTTGTGGTAATATTCTAAATATTAAGAAGTAGTGTGTCTGCTTTTATAGTCAAAATATTTTCTTATAGCCTCTGGCATAAGTTCAAAAATGTAGTCTGCAAAGTCCTCTTTCGAAATCTCATTGCTTCCAAGAGCCCAGTGTGCATATGCGTATACGCTGGAAATACAATATATTTTAAGAAAGAATTCTTCTTTATTTGAAAGTTCGTTAATATTATTTTGTTGTAAAACATATTCTTTTAATTTAATAAAAAGATTGCTTGCAGAAGCTCTGGCATATGAATCTTGACCTTCAGTATTAATTAGAGCATTAGCCATAAAGTCTTTATGTTCAAAGTAGAACTCTATATTTTCCAGCGTAGCATCATAAAGGGTGTATCCATCCTTTCCTATTTTACTTATTATCTCGTCAAATTTGGATTTGTGGACATAGGTAATTAAATCTGCCTTATCTAAAAAGTGATTATAGAAGGTTTGCATCGCAATTCCACTTTCTCTAACTATTTCTTTTACAGTTATCTTATCTATGCTTTTCTTTTTAGAAATCTCTAATAAGGTCTCTACTAATATTTCTTTTGATGTTTTTTTCCTCAAGTTACACCTCCATGTTATAAACTTCTTTTTATATTATAAATGATTTTATATATTATTGCATGCAAGCTATTTTTTGGGATGATTATTTACATTATATGATAAACAACAAGTTCAAAATCTAAGAAAATGCTTTAAAATAGTTAGTTTATGCTTACAGATTTTTTAAATATAGAACAATTAATATTCATTAAATTTGAATATTATTCATGTTTTCAACTTTTTATCTGTGGTATAATACTGAGTGGTAATAATATGATGAAATGAGAAAACAATGAAGAAACTATTTGTAAGATCAATGCTTGTAATAGCTTTGCTATTATTTGGTGCCGCTTCTGTAAATCCTGCTTTTGCTGAGGATTGCGAAAAGGTGTCTGTTAAAATCACAAGCCAAGATGTAGAAATGTATGATACTACAAACGAGGTTGTGCATCCAGAAAGAGAGATTAGTCTACCACCATCAATGAATTTTGACTATGAAATTACATTGCTTTACAAAAAAGCGATAAGGTAGTAGATATGCCTCCAGCCCTAGAAGAAAACAATAATGGCATGTCAACAGATATGGGAAAATCAGAGCCAAATATGCCTGCTAAAACAAGTATAAAAAAAGCTGTAAAAACAAATGATAATACGAATCTATTTGTATATTCAACAGTTTTTATAGCATCTATCGCTCTAATTGCTCTGCTAGTAAAGAATAGGAAATCAAAAGTTCTTTCTTTATTCCTAGCGGCTGGCATTCTAGTATCAGCAAGCAGTTTTACTGCTTTTGCTGCGGCTCCTGCTTTTGGAGAAGTAGTTAACCTAGAAAAAGATACATGCCAATCTTTTGACTATACAGTAGAAGATATGGAAGGCTATGAGTATGTTGGTTATGTGATTAAATTCAAAGAACCTGCAGAAAATCCAGAGCCTGGTATAACTCAACCACCTGCTGGAACTGATCCTGTTGATCCTCCTGCTGGAACTGATCCTGTTGATCCTCCTGCTGGAACCGATCCTGTTGATCCTCCTGCTGAAACCGATCCTGTTGATCCTCCTGCTGGAACTGATCCTAATGGTTCTCCAACTGTTGATGAAGCCGCAGTTGACGTAACGGGAGATTAATATTTACAAAAAAGAGGTACTAACAAAATTTTGTCAGTACCTCTTTTATATTGGCAAAATATGAATACCAAGACCTATATAACTTGCTATCTTCTCTCTATTTTTTCTACTTGAAACACCATAACAACATCAGCATCTGAGCAGCAAAACTTAGCAACTCCTTCTGGCTGCCCTGGAATAGAGCCTCCATAACGAAGAATATCTATATACGGAAATGCGCAGTGCATCGCCATCGGGCAGATCTTACCACGCTCCTCATCATAGTCAAAAACTTCTCCAACACGATGACCTCGATGGCAGCCCATCTTTCCTATTTTATCAATAATCGTAATCTTGATTTTTGGTCTTTTCCTATTATTCATGTCATTTCCTCTCTAACGGAGCATTACTATATTTAAAATGCTTAGATTCATAATCTAAATCATTTTTTAAAAACACCTTTTTCTGTTATAACCATAGGAAACTGGCGGTCAAAAGGTCCTAAAGGTATATCTGCTTTCATTATCTTTTCTCTACATATAATAGCTCCAAAAACATCTGGATACTTATTAAACAACCTGTCATAGTAACCTCCACCATGACCTAAACGATTTCCAAAGTGGTCTGCAGTAAGACAAGGCACTACAGCAAGATCTACCTCATTCAAAGGTATGCTCTCAGTATCGATGCTAGGCTCATAAAGTCCATAATAACCTTTCGTCAAGTCATCTAACGAATATATTTCTCTAGCTTCCATAATGCCTTTTTCTACACAAAGCGGAACTGTTAGTCTTTTCCCATCAGCTAATGCTCGCTCTAGAAAAGGTCTTGTATTTATCTCATGATCTACTCCTACAAAGCAGAAAACTGTATTTGCCTTTTCATATTCGTTAAGCTGCAGCAAATGATTTACAATATGTTTGTCAGCTTCTTTTTTATACTCTTCTGTTAAGTTAAAAATGTTTGAAAAAACTTCCTCTCTAAGCTTTTTCTTTTTTTCTCTAAGTTCTTCACAGTTAGCAGAAATCATTTCTGTAGATTTTAGTTTTTTATCGCACATGAAGCTTTTCTCCCTTACAGTCTATCTATTTATGGAATACCTTGCTAAAAGACTATATATTTAGTCTCTTACCAGTAGACATACAGTCTCAAAATGATTAGTAAATGCAAACATATCGACAGGTGTCGCCTCCACAAAGCTATAACCAAGCTCCCCAAGAATCTTAATATCTCTAGAGAGTGTAGCTGCATCGCAGCTAACATAAACAATTCTTTCTGGTGATATATCTGCCACCGTTTGAAGAAGCTCCTTGTGACATCCAGCTCTAGGAGGATCCAAAATAACAACACTTGCAAAGTTTACTGATTGTACTAATTGCTCTTCTCCATCTCCTCCGGCTAGCTTTACAAGAACTTCCTCAGCCTTTCCCTCTACGAATCGTGCATTTACAATACCATTTATTACAGCATTTCTATTTGCATTTATAACTGCATCCTTTACACTTTCTACGCCCAAAACAAATTTTGCCTTATCTGCACAATACAGTCCTATCGAACCAACTCCACAGTATAAATCTAAAACAACATCCTCTTTTGATAAGTTGGCATATTCCACAACTTTATCATATAAAAGCTTTGTACAAGTTTTGTTTATCTGATAAAAGCTTCTAGGCGATACTTCAAAGTCTAGCTTTCCAATTTTATCCTTTATAAACCCTCTTCCAGCATATTCTTTAATTTCCTTGCCGTAGATGTCTAGTGATACATCATCTTCTTTCTTATGGCTCAAATTTACACTTACCAGCTCATAACCAGCCTCATATATTGCATCATCTAGCATACCTATAAGCTTCTCTCCATTTGGTATAGACTTTCCATTTATTATATAATTAACCATTACCTCTCTTGTATCTTCGGAAACTCTCACTACCATATTCCTCATAAGTCCCTGGTTCCACTTGCTGTCAAAGGCTGTTATATTATCTTCTTCCATAAATGTCCTTGTAGCTTCCACGGCTGCCCTAGCCGCTCTACTCTGAACTACACAATCGCTGACAGCAACAACATCATGACTTCCTCTACCCTTAAAGCCTATAGTTGCTGGACCTAAATTTTCAATAACACCACCCTTTCTCTTGATATTTCCAAAGGTGGTAATCTCATAAGTAGTCTTATTTCTATATCCTTTTCTATCATCAACATCTGCACAAACAAATTCCCTAACCAAAGGATTATTTATTCCTCCAAGTCTAACCAGCTTATCTACAAGCTGTCTGTACTTAAGTTCTAATTGAGACTCATAAGATAAATCCATATAATTACATCCGCCACATTCTTTGGAATGTGGACAAGGCGACTCTACTCTGTGAGGAGAAGCCTCGATAATATTTGTAGTTTTAGCAAGAGCATAGCTTTTCTTAACTTTTGTTATCTCCACTTCTAAAACATCTCCAAATGTACCCTTATCAGCGAATATAACAAGCCCATCAACCTTACCTATTGGCTTTGCTTCATGACTTATATCAACTACCTCTAACCTTATAATATCTCCTTTTTTTATCATATCTTCTCCTACTACTAAAAAAGAGGCTACCTAAAGTAGCTTCTCTCTAACATCTATTTGCAAACTCTTCTAATTTAGCTAACCTTTTATTGATTCCTGATTTTTTAAGAGGAGGATCTAATAACTGACCCAGTTCTACTAAAGAGGCTTCAGGATAATCTATTCTAGCTTTCGCAACAACACGAAGCTTCTCTGGTAGCTTATCAAGTCCTACCCTTTCCTCTATCTTTTTAATATTAGCGATATGCCTTTCCGACGCCTTAACAGTTTTATCAATATTTGCCTGATCGCAATTGTTAATTCTGTTAGCTCTATTTTTAATCTCTTTTCTTATTCTCATATCTTCAAATATGAAAAGTTGATTGTGAGCCTCCATCATCGCTAAAATATCAGAAATCTCTTCAGAGTTTTTAATATATACAACAAACTCTTTTCTCCTCTTGATAATCTTAGCATTTATATCTTTGAATGAGTTTAACAGTCTTACTATATCTTGAGCTAAAATTTCGCTGCTTGTTGTTATTTCAAAGTGATAGTTTCTTTCTGGATCTGTTATAACTCCGGATCCTATGAACAATCCTCTTAAATAGGCTTTCTTGCAGCATTTCTTTTTGATAATTTCTCTATAAATTCCATCACTTATGAAATTCATACCTTCTCTTATCATTAAAATACCGGTTTCCCTGAGTATCTCTTCACTTCTATCTTCAGGCATTATAGTAATAAAATAGTTCTTTTTCTTATTTATCCCTGAACCTTCACCGACTTCCAGTCCTGCATCAACATTAAAGTAAGATTTTATAAGAGTTTTAAAATGCCTAGCAATAGCAGGGTTATCAGTACTCATCACTATTTTAAATTTTCCTCTTCCTGCGAGACCTATGCTGCCACAGATTCGCATAAAGCCAGCAATTTGAGCAAGCATACAGCATTTTCTTTCTGGCGTGAGTCTAGCTAGTTCATTTTTTATATCGCTTGTAAATGACATTGATCTCCTATTTCCTATTAACGTCCCTGTGTTCTAAAGTTACTTGTTTTCCTTGCTTCTCAAAAAGTTCGTAAAACTCATTTGCCATAGCCACCGATCTGTGCTGGCCACCAGTACATCCGAAAGCTATATTCAAGTGATACTTTCCCTCTCTCTTATAAAGAGGAATATTACCATTTACAAGCTTAGAAAAATCTTTTACAAATTCCTGTGCTTCCTTATGCTTCATAACATACTCTCTTACCTTCTTGCTATTTCCAGTAGCTTTTTTGAGAGTCTTTAAGTAAAACGGATTTGGAATAAACCTCATATCCATAACAATATCAGCACCTATTGGTATTCCATGCTTATAACCAAAAGATTGTATATTAATAAGAAAGACATCCTCTTCTTTTTGCTTTGTAAGAAGTGTCTCAATCTCTCTTTTTAGTCTGTTACCTTTCATATGGGATGTATCTATAACAAAGTCAGCCATATCTCTTATATCTTTAAGGCTCTTTCTCTCATTTTCTATATCTGCTATAGATGGAGAATTTCTCGTAACAGGATGAACTCTTCTAGTTTCACTAAATCTTCTGAGAATAGTTTGATTAGAAGCCTCCAAAAATATAACCTTTGTATCAATACCCATCTTTAAAAGCTTTCGCAAGCCTGCGCTCAGATTAATATCCATCTTTGCGCCTCTAACATCCACAACGAAAGCTATTTTATCCGGTCCCATCTCATTTCTTAAAGCTAGCTCTAAAAAATCCTTCATAAGAGCTACAGGCATATTGTCAACACAATAATAGCCTTGGTCTTCAAGGCCTTTCACAGCTTGTGACTTCCCTGCTCCTGAAAGTCCTGTAACTATTATAATTTCCATAGCCACCTCTTAATATGTATGCTTAACAGTAACTTATATTTTCTTAATGTTTACTATTCTGTCTGCTGAAATACCTGCTTCAAAAGCTCTGTCTAAAGCCAGCTGAAAATCACCTACCTTCTCCGGTCTATGTGCATCACTGTTAATTATAAAGCTTACATTTTCTTTGCTAGCGATGCTTATTTCCTCAGCAGTCATATGCTTATGTCTAGAGCTTATCTCTAATAGAACTCCTTTGTCAGCACAAGCACGCGCTACTCTTTGAATATCTATAGGAGCTTTGTCAGCCGGATGAGTTAGTACTTTTATAGGGTTCTTTTCTATTGCACTTAATATCATTTGCGTATTTCTCAAAATGATAGCTTCTCTTCTTCTCATAGTTCTACCGATTCCATAATGAAATGCAAAGTTTGAAGCCGTATAACAATTTTTTATCCCAAAGTGATAACCCGCTAAAATAAAATCAAATTTTTCAAATTCATGAGGAAATACATCAAGGTAATTTCCATTATCTATAATATTTGCCTCTACACCAAGATATATCTTTATATCTTTATACTTTTCTGAAAGGATATCTATTTCTTTTCTCATCGTAGGAATATCCTCTCTTTTAAGACCATATGTCAAGTGCCCTGGCCCGTGATCTGTAATAGCAATAGCCTCCAGACCCTGCTCCAAAGCAACTTTAACATTATCCTCTATGCTTCCTTTTCCATGAGAAAAGGTTGTATGAGTATGATAATCATACATTAATTTATACATTATTCTTCTCCTAAAATTCTTATTTCAGGCTCAAGTTTTACACCAAATTTTTCAAAAACAGTTTTCTGGCAATAGTCTCTTAAATTGAGAATATCTGTTGCTGTTGCTCCACCTATATTTACAATGAAACCGCTATGTTTTTCTGAAACCTGCGCACCACCAATCTGATATCCTCTCAAACCTGAGTCTTGTATTAATTTCCCTGCAAAATAACCTTGAGGGCGTTTAAAGAAACTTCCTGCGCTCGGAAGGTTTATAGGTTGTTTATCATTTCTTCTTTCTAAAAGTTCTTTATTTCTTTCTAAAATGAGCTTTTTGTCCCCTTTCTCTAAAGCGAGGGTCGCTTCTAAAATCACGTATCCACCATTATGAAACACACTGTGTCTGTATGATAAATCAAGTTTATCTGAAGAAAGTTCTTCTACTTCTAGAGAATCTAGATTAAGAGCTTTAACGCTCTCTATTATATCTATCATCTCTCCATCATAAGCTCCTGCATTCATAAATACAGCACCTCCCATAGAGCCGGGAATGCCGCTGGCAAACTCAAATCCCGCAAAACCAGCCTTTTGAAGATTGTCCGCAACTACATTCATCTTTGCTCCTGCCATAACATGAGCTTTAGTATTTTCTTCATCAAGCCTAATCTGCTGAAAATACTCTCCATCCATTTTTATGATTGCGCCAGGAAAGCCTTTATCAGTAACTATGAAATTAGATCCCTTTCCCATAATAAAATAAGGTATGTCAAAATCCTTAATCACCTTTAGCCCTTCTTTAAGACCCTCTAAATTCTTAGGGACCATCTTCAAAGCTGCTAGACCACCTGCTCTAAAAGAAACCTCTTTGCTGGTATCAAAGTTTTCTTCTATAGTTACGTTCTCATTGTCTTTCAGTTGCTCTATTATACTTTTAAACTTTAATTCCATACTCTCCTCACAGTCGTCTAGTTATATAAAAGTGTACCTATCTATTTTAGCTGTCTTGTTAAATATTTATAGTGAATCGTTTATAAACGATAAGTCTTTATTCACAAGACTTTTCTTTACTCATAATAAGCTCATCAACTTTTTCGCTAACTTCCTCTCCAACAAGCTTATACTTGTTAAGATCCGTAACAAAGCCTTTTTTCTCCAGCTTGTTATTAACAGTATATGAAGTGTAAGCATATATACAAGCAAATACAGGAATGCCTATAACCATTCCTACAAATCCAAATATACCACCACCTACTAGTATTGCAAACATTACCCAAAAAGATGGTAGTCCTGTGCTTCCCCCAAGAATCTTAGGTCCTATAACATTTCCGTCCAATTGCTGTAATCCCAAGATGAAAATCAAGAAGTACAAGCTTGTTATAGGGCTTATTATAAATATCAATAAAGCGGATGGTATGGCACCGATAAACGGACCAAAGAAAGGTATAATATTTGTTACACCAACAATAACGCTTATAAGCATTTTGTATGGCCAGTCAAATACGCTCATACCTATGAAGCATATTATTCCAATAATAAGAGAGTCTATAAGTTTTCCATTGATAAACTTTCCAAAAGTTCTATTTACAAATCTCGCTCCATATAAAAATTTTATAGCATTTTCCTTATCCATAAGAACAAAGATAATCTTTCTGCATTGAGCTGCAAATATCTCCTTACTGTTTAAGAAAAATACACATATAATAATACCCACAGAGAAGTTCTTAATACCTGATACTACTCCTAAAAGACCACTGGACACACCTTGTATAAGAACCTGAGATTGTGGTAAAAGAATATTTTCTGCCCACATTCTAGCTGTCTCTAGTCCCTTTTCTACCAATCCTGCCATATTGCCAGATCTTTCTGGCGCATCTCTTAGAAGCTCGCTTGTCCACATACTAAGTTCATTGATCTTACTAGGAAGAATCTTTATTATTCCACTTATACTATCTACAAGCCCTGGAACAACCATCCATAGCAACCCTAAAATAACTGCTATCATCATAAGAATAGCTGCTGTGGAAGAAAGAATCTTAGACATTACAACTTTTCTTTTTCCCATTAACTTAGCAAAATTTTTTGATTCGGTAAGCTTTCTATAGCATAAGTTGTACAAAGGACCTAAAAGATAAGCCATGACAAGTCCATATATAAAAGGCCCAAGAATACTGGTAACAGTGCTTATAACACCTGTAAGACTTTCATATCTTTCAAAAGCAAAGAATACAGCAATAGATGCCGATATTACTAAAAATGCAACAATACCTATTTTGATGTACTCTCTATCCAGTTTAAATTTCATCTATTCTCCTCTTACTCTATAATCTAAAATTCATTAAATCTTAATTTATATTTAGAATCTGTCACTGTAATTGATAATCCCTCTTATATAGCCTCCAGCCTTCGATTCTTTCTTTTCATCCTTATATTCACATATTTCAAAATCTATGCCATTCTCATCTAATGTTATGATGCCATAGTTACCTTTTGACATATTTCTAGGTTTTGATAGACTTCCAGGATTTAAAAGCTTAACACCATCTAGATCTTCATATGCAGGAATATGAGTATGACCGAAGCATCCTGCTATACAATCATTTTCTACAGTCTTGTAGTATAAATTCATAAGGCTGCTATTTACCGACTCCTTATGTCCATGACATATGTATATATTTCCATAAGGTGTCTCTACAACTTTACTAAGCTCTTTACTTTCAAAAAATCCATCTGTATTACCTGCCACATAGATCATTTCTCTTTCATATTCCGCATGTTTTTCCGAAAGCTCTATAGCATCTTGATAATTATCTCCCAAATGGATGATCATATCCACATCTTTAAAGTTTCTAGAAATGTTGAAAAGCCTGTCCATTCTGCCATGTGTATCACTTACAAGTAAAATTTTCATAACCGTTCCTTTCATATATAAAATTATATCTAAAAAAGTGGACAATGTCCATAAAATCAAGTACAATAAATGTACTGACTAGGCCTTCCTAACTTTTTTATAGGAAGCCTTATACATATGTATTTTTAGGAGAAAATTATGGGATCTCAATATAGAAAAAAATCATTTATGGCAGGAAGAAATGGAGCAGACTCTCTATTTTATTGCTCTTTTGTTCTTTATCTTACTTTGTTTGGGCTTAATCTTATGCTTCATTCAATGCCTCTATACTATATAAATATTTGTCTTTTAATACTATCGGTTTTTAGGTTTATGTCTAAGAATATAGCTCAGAGAAAAAAAGAGGCTGCTGTATGCGATAGAATCATTTCTTATATGCTACCTAATTCGAGCCAGTTGAAGAGACGTCTCTTAGAGTCCAGAACACATACTTTCCATGAATGTAAATACTGTGGTTCTACTCTCAGAGTTGAAAAGAGGAGAGGGAAGTTCAATATCATTTGCCCAAAGTGTAAAAACAGAATAACTGTACGAAACTGGTTATAAAACGTAATAAAACGATGCAATAGTCTTAGCAAGCCTATGACTATTGTTTTTTTGTCACAGATTTACTTAGGCAAGATGTTAGCTTTATCGAATGTTTATGAAATAAGGAAGCGATATGAACAATAAAGAAAAAAATATATCAATTAAAGGAGCTCTGTTATCTCTAATCGTATGCGCTAGCATATTAATATCATATGATATTTTATATGCTGCATTTGCATATATTTTTAGCTCTTTACCAATTGATTTAACCAGCGATAACAAGTTTGATACTCTAAATACATTTGGTATTCTAGTCGTATATTTGATTTTCGCTTATCTTTACAAATTATCTAGAAAAAATGAAAAAAGAAATACTTTTTTTACATTTAAAAAACCTAAAGTTAAAAACTATATTCTTGTAACTTTACTAGTTTTTTCCATGATGGCTGTATCTGATCTCTGCCTCAGAGCTTATGAAGGCATCTCTGGTGATAGAAACTCTCTCGATGAAGTAACCAGTTCTATAGGCATGGAGCTAGATTATTATGATGAACAGCTAGATATATACGAGAACTCTACTGATAAAGAAAATGAAGTATCTCAAGACGAGGACTTTGATCATGAAAACAACTCTGATGATGAAGGCACTTCTTCAGATGAAGATAATTCCACAAAGCTTGAATTAAGCGAAGGCGATGCCAAATCAGGCTATGCAACAGCTTATTTTTGGGCCTTTTTAGCAGTAGTTCTAATAGGAGCTATAACAGAGGAAGTAGTTATGAGAGGCATATGCTTTAAACTCATAGAAAAGGTCTCTGGATCTGGTGTCGCAATAATCCTAAGCGGCATTACTTTCGGTATATTTCACGGAAACTTAGCTCAGGGAATATATACGACTATGATTGGAATATTTCTAGCTGCCTTGTACTATATCAGTAAAGACTTCAGTTTAGTATGCTACGCTCATATACTAAATAACTTCTTATTTACTTTGCCTAGGTTGCCAGATGGCGTTGAAGATGCAATTTTAAACTCAATAACGCTAATAGGCTATGTAACTCTAATTCCAGCTATATTTATACTAATCAAGGCTTATATATCAACAAAAAAATCCGAGTTACGAAATCCTTAAAGTTCAACACAATATAACTTTTGACATTAGACCTATATCATTGTATAATTATATAGTTATATTTGCGTCATTAGCTCAGCTGGATAGAGTAGTGCACTACGAATGCAAAGGTCTGGGGTTCGAATCCCTAATGACGCACCAAAAGAAAACCTGAGTAGTTTTATCTACTCAGGTTTTCTTTCATTATAGAAGTTATTATCTAAAAAAGAGGTATTTTCTTATTTAAGATTATTTCTTATTACCTTTGCAATCCTCTTAACACCTTCGACAATTTTATCATCAGGCATACAAGAATAATTCATTCTAAAAGTATTTTTATTGCCTCCATTAGGAAAGAAACTTTCACCTGGAACATACGCAACCTTTTCTTCTATACACTCTTTAGCCATAACGGTAGCATTTATATATTCAGGCAGTACAACCCACGTAAATAGTCCTCCAGACGGATGAGTAAATGACACTTCATCCGGAAATTCTTCCTTCATAGTCCGAAGCATCAAATCTCTTCTCTTCTTATATACAGCCCTTATTTTATCTACATGCTCATCAAGGTTGTTAAGCTCTAAAAACTTCATAGTATGCATCTGCCCCACTGTTGTAGCCTGTAAGCTTGCAGCTTGAGCCATAGCATTATACTTTGACAGTATTTCCTCAGAAGCACATACCCATCCCAATCTATATCCTGGAACAAGTATTTTGGAAAATGATCCTAAAAAGATAACCAATCCCTTTTCGTCCATAGATTTAAGTGCAGGTAAGCTGTCTCCTTCAAACCTCAATTCCCCGTAAGGATTATCTTCTACCGTAGGAATCTCATATTTGTTTATCACTTCCATAAATTTCTTTCTTCTCTCAAGAGACCATGTTCTTCCTGAAGGGTTTTGAAAATCCGGTATCACGTAAATCATCTTTACCTTCTTTTCTTTAGCTAAAATCTTTTCCAACTCCTCTACTATCATGCCCTCATCATCTGTTGGAACTTCAACAAATTTGGGTTGGCAACATTTAAAAGCGTTCGTAGCTCCAAGATAGGAAGGACTTTCAAGGAGAACCACATCTCCTTCATCCAAAAATACTCTTCCAGAGAAATCAAGACCTTGCTGTGAACCACTTGTAATAATAATATTTTCAGCGAAAGTTTCAATGCCATTCTTATCCTTCATTCTATTTACAATAAACTCCCTCAAAGGCAAGTAACCTTCTGTTGTGGAGTACTGAAGTGCAGCGCTACCCATTTCTTCCATCATTTTATTACCAGCTTCTTTCATAGCTTCTACTGGAAATAATTCTGGAGCTGGTAGACCACCTGCAAAAGAAATGATATCTGGCTGCTGAGTCAATTTTAGTAAATCCCCTATCTCAGAGCCTGTTAGCTCACTCATTCTCGATGAAAATCTTATCATGTTAATCCACCTTTCTACAATTCATATTGAAGCCAGCTAGGTCTTAAAAATAGACTTATCGGCTTAACTTCTATACCTTTCAACTTCTCTTTATCCATCTTGGCAATCATGTTTTCATCACAGTATGTTGCCACGTGAGGAATACCTGTCCTTTCAGATACTTCTTTACAAAGATTTTCACCTTTCAAAATATCGTCCACCGTTGTCTCTGAAAGAAGGTTTGTATTATTTATGAGACCTTTCACCTTAAGTCCCGTTTCTAACTCTATTCTTTCTATATGCGATAAGCAGCCCTCAACTGTTGAAGTTTCTGGTCTATTACCACTTATAACAAATAGCATCTCACAGTCATCGTCTAAAAAATACTTGGTAAATTGATTTAAAACTCTAGCACCAGAATCATCGCCGCCTGCATCCACTACAGTCATAAACTCTTTATTTTCCAAAGGCTCCTTTATAGCAGCTGATATAGCTGGCAGATCCTGTGTTATATCATATCCGAAAGAGTTATGATAGACTTTAATACCTAAGTCCTCCATGGCTTTCTGCCTTTCTCTGCTTCTAAAGTATGGATTTGCAATATCCAAATCGACGATAGCAACTTTATCATATTCTTTTTTTAGATTTACGACCATGTTTACAGAAAGTTCACTCTTTCCACTTCCGTAGTGACCAGTAATAATTCTTATGCGTTTCATATTAAGCACCCATCTCCCATGCTTCCAGCGCTTCAAGGTTAGAAGGTATAAGTTTCGCTTTTTTACCTGTAAGCACCTTTTCAAAAACCGTATTCATGACCTGCAGTCCTACTACTTTCGACTGCCTTATAATAGCTCCAAGCATTACCATATTGGCTGTCTTATCATTGCCAATTTTATCTCTAGCTAGTTTATTGCAGTCAACTCTGTGAATATTGACATCAGTTCTCGTAGGCTCAATATCAACGATAGATGTATTTACAAACAGGTCTCCTCCCGGCTTAAGTTGTCCTTCAAACTTTGCCAGCGACGGACTGTTCATAACAACCAGCACGTCAAAATTGTCTGTTATGAACGGTGAAGCGATAGCTTCATCTGAGATGCACACCGTACAGTTTGCCGTTCCTCCGCGCATCTCAGGTCCGTAGGATGGCATCCACGTAACTTCCTTATCCTCATACATTGCAGCATAGGATAGCATCTGTCCTATAAGAAGAACTCCCTGTCCTCCAAATCCAGCTATAAAAATCTTTTTAACTTCGCTCATTCTACACCTCCTCAACATCCTTAAACTTCTTAACAGGATAATAAGGAACCATGTTGTCCTTTAACCATACTATAGCATCTGTAGGAGACATACCCCAGTTTGTAGGGCAAGTAGATAACAATTCCACAAAAGCAAAGCCCTGTTTATTTTTCTGTACATCGAAAGCTTTAGAGATAGCTTTTTTAGCTTTTCTAATTTCTGCTGGTGTAGCTAGACTTACTCTCTCCACATATACAGCTCCATCTATTTGAGACATAATTTCAGACATTCTCAAAGGAAAACCAGCTTGTTTTACAGTTCTTCCTTCTACACAGGTAGTAGCTTTTTGACCTACAAGGGTTGTTGGAGCCATCTGTCCTCCTGTCATTCCATATATAGCGTTATTTATGAAGAAAGTGCAGAAATGCTCTCCTCTCTCTGCTGCATGTATTATTTCACTTGTTCCTATGGAAGCAAGATCCCCATCTCCTTGATATGTAAATACATAGCTTTCAGGATGGACTCTCTTTATCCCTGACGCTACTGCTGGAGCTCGTCCATGAGGTGATTCAAGCATGTCTACATTCATATATTGATGAGCTACTATAGAGCAGCCAACCGGAGAAACTCCTATTGTATTGCCTAGCGCTCCTCTTTCCTCCAAAACTTCCATTATAAGTCTATGAGCTATGCCGTGAGTGCAACCTGGGCAGTAGTGCATCTCCTTTTCTCTCATACCTTTAGTATATTCAAAAACTGTATTCACTTACTTCACCTCTTCCATTATCTTCTTAGTTCTTTCAACTACTTCTGCTGGATCTAGAAGCATGCCACCGTACCTGTTTATTAGTGATACTCTAGCTCTACCTTCAACCGCAAGTCTAACATCTCTCTTCAGCTGACCAGCTTTAGAAAGTTCAACAGAAATAACATCTTTTACCCCATCCAAATTTTCAAAAGCTTTCTCTGGGAATGGCCATAAAGTTTTCGGTCTTATCAAACCTACTTTCACACCTTCATTTCTCAACGCTACTACGGCTTCCTTAGCTATTCTTGCAGTAGAACCATAAGCAACATAAAGAACCTCTGCATCCTCGGTCATAAAATCTTCCCATTCTTGAAGTTCTCTTTCAGCCTTTTCAAATTTTGGCCAATATGCATCTATGTATTCTTCTAAAAGGTCTTGTTGCAACCAAACTGAATTTAGAGCATGTCTTTCTCTTTCATTTCTATGTCCTGTAAGAGCCCAAGGCTTTTTCTTCCTTATCTCTTCTCCCATAACTGGCTCAACAGGCTCTGGTAGAGCAACCGGCTCCATCATCTGACCGATCATACCATCTGCGCATATCATAACAGGATTTCTATATTCCTCTGCAACATCAAAGGCTTTATATATCATATCGCACGCCTCTTGAATAGAGCTTGGTGCATATACTATAGTCTTATAGTCTCCATTACCTCCGCCTACAGTTACTTGGTCATAATCAGCTTGAGATGGCTGGATGGACCCTATTCCAGGACCTCCTCTCATAACATTTATAATTACTACAGGAAGCTCAACAGAAGCGATAAGTGAAATTGACTCCTGCATAAGTGCAACTCCCGGCGAAGATGATGATAGTAATACTCTTCCTCCGGCTGCAGCAGCTCCATAAGCCATGTTTACTGCCGCCAGCTCACTTTCTGCCTGAATGAAAGCTCCACCATATTTCGCAAGCTCTCTAGACATAAATTCCGGAATTTCATTTTGTGGTGTTATAGGATATCCAAAGTAATATCTGCAGCCAGCATTTATAGCGGCTGTCGCAAAGGCTTCATTGCCTTTCATTAGTTGTTTTTCAGCCATTTTAATTCTCCTCTCTATAAACATTGATAATTCCATCTGGACACATAATACTACAACTTCCACAAGCTATACATTCATCAGGCTTCACTAAATATACATTGTGATAACCTTTCTTATTTACTTTCTCTTCTTCCAAGGCAAGAATCTGCTTTGGACAAACTGAAACGCAAAGTTCACAACCTTTGCATCGATCGGCTCTAATTGTTAATACTCCCTTTGCCAATTGATTCACTTCCTTTCTTGTTGTACAATAATAAAACTTTTTTAACATGAGCATATTTTAAATGATGTTTTTTTATTCTTCAAACTATATTTTTTTCTATTAACGCAACTTTTTTTATAATTAACCTATTTAAATTACGCTTTTTTATGGTATAATTTAGAAAATTTATACATTTATACTATTTTTTGTTATAAAACCACAAAAAATTTTCCTTTCTATGAAACTTTTATAGTTGATATAAATTTAGCATTTTGCTTAATTTGGAAAATTATTCATATTTCTATGCATTAACAAAAAGGGGAGGACAAAGTTATGAGCAACATATCTATGCATGTAGGAAGCAGAATTCGAACTATACGAAAAAAGAGAGGCTATACAATCGAAGAGTTTTCTAAGATGATTAACAAGAGCAAAGCCACTTTATCTAAATACGAAAACGGAAGCATCTCCATTGACATAGATACTATTTTAGAGATAGCAGTTGCATTAGAAGTGGAGGTTGATTACTTAATCAATTACAAAATGAACACTTCCAACAAGACGCTTCTATTAAAAAACAGCTATTTCAACAGATCTAACCTTTACCTTTATTATTATGATGGGAAAAATAAGAAAATAGCTACATCGCTGCTAGTGCTGTCTGAAAGAAATAAAAACAGCAACGTTGCAGATGCTGTATTTTATGAGAATGTTTCGGATTTCAACAATTTTACGGATTGCAGAAATGTATTCAAAGGAGCCTTTATGGTATATGATACATCTACTTATTGCCGTTTAATATGCCAAATGAATCCAGCTTCCCGAATATATCTAACGCTATCTAATCCTACAGCTAAAGGACTTCCTGCCGCAGGCATTATGACAAATGTCAGCAGTCCTCCAACAGTTTTGCCTACAGCTATCAAAGTAGTAGTATCAAAAGATATGCTAGAAGAGGATGAGGCGCTGATAGAGTATTTGAAAATATCCAAGGAAGAGATAAAACTTCTTCGAAAGCACAACATGCTATTTACCCAGCCACCAACAACTAAATTAAATACAAAAAAATAAACAGGTATTCGGCCTGTTTATTTTTTTATCCAATATTTTACCACAAAACTCACCTCCATATTTTTGAATATTATTTATATATATGCATATTTATTTAATTTCAACTTATTTTTTATTTCTTGTCAACAAATTTTATTTAAATTTAATATTGATTTTTACATATTTATATTCTTCTAATATCTTACAACA
>CAMCQA010000009.1 GCA_945876935.1 uncultured Clostridia bacterium
GTATATACAAATTACATACACCTTGACTTTAAACCATACTAGATATTATAATATGATAGTATGATTATATCAATACATATGATAGAAATGTAATGCATTTGAGTTTAATTTGTATAAACATTTAGATAAAAATTTATAAAGAAAGGAGGATGTTTATATGGAAATAGGGATTATGATATTAATTGCAGTAGTTGCTTTAGCAATTGGTGTTGGCGCAGGCGTAGTTCTAAGAAAGAACATTGGCGAGAAGGCTATTGGCAGCGCAGAGCAGGAAGCTAAAAACATTGTTTTAGATGCAAAGCACAAGGCTGAGACTATAAAGAAAGAATATAAGTTAGAAGCTCAGGAAGAAGCTTTAAAGCTTAAGAACGATATAGAAAAAGAGATCAGAGAAAGAAGAAACGAACTTTCAAAATCCGAAAATCGTTTAATTCAAAAAGAAGAAACGATCGATAAAAAATTAGAACAGATAGAGAGAAAAGAACAGAGCATTACAGACAAAGAAGAAGATTTAAACAGAAAAAGAAAAGAAGTAGAAGAGATTACAGAAAGACAGTTAGCAGAGCTTGAAAGAATTTCAGGCTACACGCAGGACGAAGCTAAACAGATTTTACTTGACAGTATTGAAAATGAAATCAGAGTTGAGGCATCAATGATGATTAAAGAGGTGGAAAGTAAAGCGAAAGAGGAAGCAGATAAGAAAGCTAAGGAAATTATTATTGATGCTATCCAAAGATGTGCGGCTGATCATGTAACAGAAAGTACAGTTTCTGTAGTTGCTCTACCAAATGAAGAGATGAAGGGTAGAATCATCGGTAGAGAAGGTAGAAACATCAGAGCAATTGAAACTGCTACAGGTGTTGAACTTATAATAGATGATACTCCAGAGGCGGTAATCTTATCAGGATTTGACCCTGTTAGAAGAGAAGTTGCTAAGATAGCTTTAGAAAAGCTTATTGTTGATGGTAGAATTCACCCAGCTAGAATAGAAGAGATTGTAAACAAATCTGAAAGAGAAGTTAGAGGTGTTATCAAGGAAGCCGGTGAGCAGGCTACGTTTGACTTAGGAATTCATAACCTTCACCCTGAGTTAGTAAAGCTTGTAGGAAGATTAAAGTACAGAACTTCTTATGGTCAGAATGCTTTAAAGCACTCTCAAGAAGTTGCTTACTTAGCAGGACTCATGGCTGGAGAGTTAGGTCTAGATGTAACATTGGCTAAGAGAGCAGGTCTTCTACATGATATAGGTAAAGCTTTAGACCATGAGAAAGAAGGAACTCATATAGAAATAGGTATAGAAGTTCTTAAAAAGTATAAAGAATCACAGAAGGTTATAGAGGCTATGAGGTCTCACCACGGTGATTATGAGCATACTTCTATGGAAGCCATAATAATAATGGCTGCAGATGCTCTTTCTGCTGCTAGACCAGGAGCTAGAAGAGAAACTCTTGAAACTTACATAAGAAGACTAGAGGCTCTTGAAAATATAGCAAACACTATGGATGGAGTTGAAAAATCTTATGCTATACAGGCTGGAAGAGAGATAAGAATCGTTGCTAAGCCTGATAAGGTTAAGGATGATGAGCTTCCATACTTAGCTAGACAGATTGCTAAGAAAATAGAAGAAGAGCTCAACTACCCTGGACAGATCAAAGTTAATATTCTTCGTGAAACTAGGGCTGTCGACTTTGCTAAATAAACTATTATGAGGTGACCTAGTCACCTCTTTTATTTTTAAATTGATATAGTGCTATTTACAGTATTGGGAATTATATGGAAAAGAAAATTTATCTTGATAATGCAAGCACAACAATGCCATCTAAAAATGTTATAGATGAAGTTGTGAAGGCTATGAGTGAAAATTATGGTAATCCGTCTTCAGCGCATACTATGGGAATAGAAGCTGAACATAAATTGAAAGAATCCAGAGAAAGAGTACAGTCTTTGTGCAAAAAACACTGGAGTAAAATATACTTTACATCAGGTGGAACAGAATCAAATAACTGGGCATTGATTTCGGGATCAAATAAGAATAAACATGTTGGAAAAACTATAATTACAAGTAGTGTGGAGCATCCTTCAGTTCTTGAACCTTTAAAAGAACTGGAAAAGAGAGGTTTCAAAATTGTAAAAATATCTGTAGACGACAAGTGTCATATAGATATGGATGAATTTGAAAAACACATGAAAGAAGATGTTGCTCTAATAAGTATTATGAGAGTTAATAATGAAACAGGTAGCATATTTCCTGTAGAAGAACTTTATAAGCTAAAACCCGAACATGCAATCTTTCACAGCGATTGTATACAAGCTTTAGGAAAAGTAGATATACCTAAAGTGGACTTGGTTAGTTTCAGCGGACATAAGCTTCACGGCCCTAAGGGAGTAGGTGCTCTATGTTTAGGCAATAATATAAAGATGCCTCCTATGATTGTTGGAGGAGGCCAGGAAGAAAATATGAGATCAGGTACAGAGAACCTTCAATCCATTGCTGGTTTTGGAAAGGCCTGTGAAGAAGCTCTTAATAAATACGAAGATAACAAGAA
This sequence comes from uncultured Clostridia bacterium, assembly GCA_945876935.1. Taxonomy (GTDB): domain Bacteria; phylum Bacillota; class Clostridia; order Peptostreptococcales; family Anaerovoracaceae; genus Gallibacter. The sequence continues at coordinate 2,547 of CAMCQA010000009.1, forward strand.
GTATATTGGTGCATTGAAGGAGAGATTAAAGCTTGCTATACAGGAAAACTTGGATGATATAAAGATCAATTCTCCAGAGAATAGCGTATCAAATATTCTAAATGTATCTTTTATAGGAACTAAGAGTGAGGTTCTTTTGCATAGATTAGAGATGGAAGGAATCTTTGTATCTGCAGGATCAGCTTGTTCTACAAATAAAAAAAGCCAAAGTCATGTTCTTAAGGCTATGGGATTAAAGGATGAAGAAGTCGATTCAGCTATAAGATTTAGTTTCAGCAGGTATAATACAGAAGAAGAAATCGACTATGTGGCAGAGAAACTCATTGAATCAGTAAGAGGAATGAGAAGTATTATGAGATTTAGAGGAAGAAGGTAAATAAGTGAGAGAAGAATTACTTATAATAAGGTTTGGAGAAGTAGCCCTTAAGGGTAAAAACAAATCTTTCTTTGAGCGAAAAATGATTGCTAGAATAAAAAAAGTTTTAAAAGGCTTTGACAAGATTAATGTTACTCGTGAAGAGGGTCTTGTTTTTATTAGAGAGTACAATATCGAAGAAAGAGAAGACATAATAAAGGAAGTATCTAAAGTATTTGGTATTGCATCTATAAGCCCGGCTCTTATAGCAAAGCCATTTTTAGAAGATATTTACGATGCTTCAAACGAATTTATGACATCTGTAATGGAGAAAGAAGATGTTAAAACATTTAAGATAGAGGCAAAGAGAGCTGATAAGAACTTTCCGGTTAAATCTCCTGATCTTGCTAGAATGGTGGGTGGCGCCGTTTTAAAATTTCAGAAAGTTTTATCAGTAGATGTAAAGAATCCAGATGTATATCTTCATGTAGATGTTAGAAGAGATAAGGCTTTGATATATAGAAGTAAGATTGTTGGCTTTGGTGGTTTACCTCTTGGCACTAATGGAAAAGGTTTAGTTTTACTTTCTGGTGGAATAGACTCGCCTGTGGCAGCATGGATGATGGCTAAAAGAGGAATGAGAATAGAAGCTATTCATTTTCATTCATATCCGTATACTAGCCAGAGAGCTAGAGATAAAGTTCAGGCTTTAGCAGAAAAACTTGCTATATATTGTGATGAATTTAAGATGCATGTTGTTAATCTTTTGCCAATACAAGAAGCTATAGTAAAGGATGCTCCTGAAGAGGAAATGACTATTCACACTAGAAGATTCATGATGAAAATAGCAGAGAAAATAGCAGAGAAAAATAATTGCAAGATGCTTATCACGGGAGAAAGTTTAGGTCAGGTAGCTAGTCAAACTACGGAATCTATCGTTGCAACAGATAATGCAGTCAATATTCCTGTAATGAGACCACTTATAGCTATGGACAAAATAGATATTATGGAAATTGCTAAAGATATTGATACTTACGAGATTTCTATATTACCGTATGAAGATTGCTGTACAGTTTTTCTGCCAAAGAGACCAGTAACCAGACCTAAGTTAGATAAAATTTTAGAATCTGAACAAGCTTTAGATACAGAAAAGCTGATAGAGAATGCTCTAGAAAATGTAGAAACAGTTAAGATAGTATTGAGAGACTAACCTGCATCTAATGGGCTCAATAATTGATGCTAGCTTACGAGGAAACTACGATAGAAATCAGCAAGAATACTAGTATATTGTTTAAAAATTAACAAATAATTGAAAGTGCTGCAAATAAAGGGCTTAGAGTAAAATCTAAGCCCTATTAATTTGATGTTTGTATCTTTATAAAAACAATGATAGAAAATGTAAAATTTCACTTGAAAAAGCCTTTAAAAAATGGTTTAATAGTTAATAGGTAATTGTTATAAAAATAACAATGCCAGTGAATACTAATGTACCGTTGTTAGTATATACAAATTTAAGTACCGTAAAATATTTATTTAAAAAAAGAGGAGGCATTCATATGAACTTTCAACTTAGTAAAGAGCAAGAAAATGTAAAGAAGATGGTTAGAGAGTTTGCTGAAGCTGAGGTAGAGCCAATTGCTGCAGAAATCGATCAAAACCATAGATTCCCAATTGAAAATGTGGAAAAGATGGCTAAATATGGAATGTTTGGCGTTCCATTCCCTAAACAGTATGGCGGAGCAGGTGGAGACCACATCTCATACGCAATAACTGTTGAAGAGCTATCAAGAGTTTGCGCATCTACAGGGGTAATCGTTTCTGCTCACACTTCACTATGCTGCTGGCCGATCTATGCATTCGGAACAGAAGAACAGAAGATGAAGTATCTTCCTAAGCTATTAAAGGGAGAACACCTAGGAGCATTCGGTCTAACAGAGCCAAATGCAGGAACTGATGCTGCTGGACAGCAGACAAGAGCTGAAGATATGGGAGACCACTGGCTACTAAATGGAGCTAAAGTATTCATTACAAATGGTGGTTTTGCAGAAGTATTCATCGTTATGGCTATGACTGATAAGTCAAAAGGTACTCGTGGGATAAGTGCTTTCATAGTAGAAAAGAGCGATGAAGGATTCTCAATCGGTAAGACAGAAGACAAAATGGGTATTTGTGCTTCTTCTACTACAGAACTTATCTTCCAGAATTGTAAGATTCCTAAGGATAGACTTCTAGGAAACGTAGGTGAAGGATTTAAAGTTGCTATGGCTACTCTTGATGGAGGAAGAATAGGTATAGCTTCTCAGGCACTAGGTATTGCTCAGGGAGCTCTAGATGTAACAGTTGAGTATATGAAGGCTAGAAAACAGTTTGGAAAGAAACTCTCTCAATTCCAGGCTTTACAATTTGAAATAGCAGATATGGCGACTAGAACTGAAGCTGCAAGACTACTTGTTTACAAGGCTGCAGATATGAAGGATAAAAAGTTACCATACGGCATGAACGCTGCTATGGCAAAAGTTTTTGCTGCTGAGGCTGCTATGTACGTAACTACTAAGGCTGTTCAGCTATATGGTGGATACGGATATACAAAGGATTACCCTGTAGAGAGAATGATGAGAGATGCCAAGATCACTGAAATTTATGAAGGAACTTCAGAAGTTCAGAGAATGGTAATTTCTGCAGCGGTATTGGGTAAATAAAAGGAGGAAATAAAAAATGGCATTTAATATTTTAGTATGTGCGAAGCAGGTTCCAGATACAAATGTTATCAAAATCAATCCTAAAACTGGTACTCTAATCAGAGATGGTGTACCAAGTATTCTTAACAACGATGATGCTAACGCATTAGAAGAAGCTCTAAGAATTAAGGATGAGTTTGAAGATGTAGTTGTAACAGTAGTATCAATGGGACCACCACAGGCTCAGGATATGCTAACAGAATGTTTAGCTATGGGTGCAGATGAAGCTATCCTAATCAGTGACAGAGCTGTAGGCGGATCTGATACACAGGCTACTTCAAACGCATTAGTAGCTACAATTAAAAAAGCTGAAAAAGAAATGGGTAAATCATTTGACCTAGTATTTGCTGGAAGACAGGCTATCGATGGAGATACTGCTCAGGTAGGTCCACAGGTTGCTGAAAAGCTAGATCTTCCACAGGTTACATATGTAGAAGAGTGTAGCCTAAATGCTGAAATGAATGAAGTAACAGTTAAGAGAAATCTTGAAGATGGCTATGAAGTTATCAAAGTTAAGACTCCTTGCATGCTAACTGCAATCAAGGAACTAAACACTCCTAGATACATGACAATCGAAGGAATCTTCTCAGCTAAAGACAAACCAACACACGTTTGGAGTGCAGCTGATGTAGAAGTTGATTTATCAACAGTAGGTCTAGAAGCTTCTCCTACTAACGTATTCCGTTCATTCACTCCAGCTCCAAAAGGAAAGGGAGAAATGATCGAAGCTACTTCTGAAAAAGAACTAGTTGAAAAACTTCTTGTAGGATTAAAGAGTAAGCATGTAATTTAATTGAAGGGGAGGTAAGATAATATGGCAATTAAGGTTATAAATGATAAATGTAAAGGTTGTACTATCTGCGTTAAGGCTTGTCCATTTGATGCAATCGAAATGAAAGGCAAAATAGCAGAAATCGGTGCGGCTTGTACAGCTTGTGGTGTTTGTGTCGCTAAATGTCCATTTGAAGCGATCGAAAAAGTAGAAGACGAAAATGACAACGGTGTTGATCTAAGTGAATACAAGGATATTTGGGTATTTGCTGAGCAGAGACAGGGTAAGCTTATGGGCGTTGCTCTAGAGCTTATCGGCGAAGGTTACAGACTAGCTAAAGAAATTAGTGATGATACAAAAGTTTGTGCAGTAATCGTTGGTGACAATGTAGCTCATCTAGCTGATGAATGCTATGCATACGGTGCAGAAAGAGTAATTCTAATAGAAGATCCTCTTCTAAAGAACTTCACTACAGATGGTTATACAAAGGTTCTAACTGATGCTATCAATGAGTTTAAGCCAGAAATCGTACTATACGGTGCTACTCATATCGGTAGAGACCTTGCTCCAAGAGTTGCTGCTAGATGTAACACAGGTCTAACAGCTGACTGTACTAGACTTGATGTTAGAGTATCTAGCTACATTGACTTTGCAAACAAGAATACAACTCTTGATACATCAACACTAGATCCTAACGATCCAGATACTGGTATCAAACAGACTCGTCCAGCATTCGGTGGTAACTTAATGGCTACTATCATCTGTCCAAGATTCAGACCACAGATGTCAACAGTAAGACCAGGCGTTATGCAGAAGAGAGAGCCAGTTGAAGGTGCTAAAGGTGAATTAGTTGAATACAAGCCAACAATTGCAGCAGCTGATATCAGAACTGAAGTTGTTGAAATCGTTAAATCAGCTAAGGAACTAGTTTCTTTAACAGATGCTGAAATCATCGTTTCAGGTGGTAGAGGTCTAGGTAACGAAGAAGGATTCGCTCTTCTAAAAGATTTTGCAGATCACATCGGTGGTGTTCTTGGTGCTTCAAGAGCAGCAGTTGACGCTGGTTGGATTGACCATTCTCACCAGGTTGGTCAGACTGGTACAACAGTTAAGCCAAGAATCTACTTCGCTTGCGGTATCTCAGGTGCAATTCAGCACTTAGCAGGTATGCAGGGATCAGATATGATTGTTGCTATCAATAAGGATGCAGATGCTCCTATCTTTGAAGTAGCAGACTACGGTCTAGTTGGAGATCTATACAAGATCATTCCACTACTAAAAGAAGAATGGGATAATGCAGATGCTCTATTTGATGCTTCAGCAAAATAAGTAAAAAACTTATTTAATTAAGATTACTATTAGGGTGCAGATTCTCAAGTTTGCACCCTTTTTAAAAATATAAAAGCTAAACGACAATATGATGAGGTGAAAATGAGAAAATTCGATTCAAATGTGCAAGTGCTTAAGTACAAAGTTCTTAGAGAAGTTGCTAGGCACTATTGGAATGGGGAAGAGATTTTTTCAGTGTTCAATGAAATTGCACAGGAAATTGTAAAGAAGGGACAGCCTTCAACAAGCTGTTGCATATATAAAGATAGAGCTAAAGTAGCTGAAAGAATAAGAATTGCCTTAGGTGGCGATAAGAAAAATCCAAATATTATAGAAGTTATAGATCTAGTTTGTGATGAATGTCCAGAAGCGGGTCATGTTGTTACAGACCTATGTAGAGGTTGTCTTGCTCACGCTTGTGAAGCATCATGTAAACTAGGAGCAATTACGTTCGGAAAAGACAATAAGGCTAAGATTGATAAATCAAAATGCGTTGAATGCGGCAGATGTGCCGAATCTTGCCCTTATTCTGCAATAAATAATTTTAAGAGACCTTGTGAAAAATCATGTAAAGCTGATGCTATATTCATGGCGGAGACAGGGGAAGCAAAAATCGATTACAGCAAATGTGTATCATGTGGAGCATGTGTAATACACTGCCCTTTCGGTGCTACAGTTGATAAGTCATATATTACAAATATCATAGATTTAATAAAGGCAAGTGAAAATAATACTAAATACAATGTGCTTGCAGTTATAGCACCTGCCTTTGTATCACAGTTTGATTATGCTTCAAGAGGACAAGTTATTCAGGGAATAAGAGAACTTGGATTTAAGGAAGTATATGAAGCTGCTCAATCTGCGGACCTTGTAGCTTACAATGAAGCTAAAGAATTAGAAGAAAAAGGTTTCTTAACTACATCTTGCTGTCCAGCATTTGTAGAATATACTCAGATTAATTTCCCGGATATGGCAGAGCACATATCGCACAACCTTTCTCCTATGGCTCAGATGGGACAGATTTTAAAGAGCAAAGACCCTAACTGCAAGGTTGTTTTCATAGGTCCATGTACAGCAAAGAAGGCTGAATTCCAGCTTGATAAGGCAAAGAACTATATAGATAGTGTAATGACTTTCGAAGAATTACAGGCACTTTTTGATAGTAGAGATATCAATATTGAGGAGCTTGAATCTACTCCTATAGATGATGCTACAGGATTTGGACGTGGTTTTGCAAAATCAGGTGGTGTTGCAGCAGCTGTAGTTGAAGCTCTTGCTGAGCAAAACTCAGAGTTTGTTGCAGACCCTATCGCAGTGGAAGGTCTTGATAAGTGTAAGTCAGCCCTACTTAGAGCATCTAAGGGAGTTTTAAAGAACAATATTATCGAAGGTATGGCTTGTGTAGGTGGTTGTATCGGTGGAGCAGGATGTCTATCTCATACTGATAAGCACAAAGTAATAATAGACCAGCACATGAGAGAAGCAACTCGTAAAGAAATCAAAGAAAGCGTAGAGGTTCTTTCTTAATGAACTATAATGAAGTTAAAATAATAACATCAGAAGGAGGTCTGGAGGCAATTACAGGTCTCCTTTTGAGCTTAGAAATAAATGAAACGATAATAAACTCAGGAAGTACAGCCATAGATATTCTTGATAAAAAAGATAGCTATGAATGGGACTATGTAAATCCTGATATATTTACAGATGAAGAAGTTAATGCTGATAGTGTTGCCGAAATACTATTTTACTTAGAATGCACAAAAGAGGGTGAAGACCTTTATAATAGAGTATTAAGTGAAATTGAAAACCTTAAAAAATCAGGAGAAAAGTGGTTATCAAATACTGAAATCAGCAAGTCAATAGTAGAAGATACAGATTGGATTAATGAATATAAAAACACCTTAAAGCCAGTATATATAGGAGATAATATTGTAGTTAGACCAACTTGGTGTAATCCTGTTTCTATAAAAGAAGATACTATTGAAATAGTAATGGATCCCGGAATGGCTTTTGGTACAGGAGATCATCCGACAACATCCATGTGTGCCGAATTTTTAATAGAAGAAAACTGTAAGGATAAAGTTGTTTTAGATGTTGGAACAGGATCGGGCATATTAGGAATATTGGCCTATAAGCTAGGTGCTAAAGAAACTGTAGGTGTGGATATTGATTCTATTGCAGTAGAGGTTGCTAAGGAAAATGCTGATTTAAATGGGTGTGACAATTCCGTTAGCTTCATAGAAGGTGATCTGACTAAAGGGCTAAATATAAAAGCGGATATAGTCGTAGGAAACCTTATGGCTGAAGTTGTTTGTATTCTTGCAAAGTCTGTAAAAAATCATATGAAAGAAGATGGAATCTTTGTATCTTCGGGTATTTTGCTTGAGAAAGAAGGTCTAGTTACAAATACTCTCGTTGAAGAAGGCTTTAAAGTAGTTCATGTAAAACGAGTAGGAGAATGGTGTGCTATTAAGGCAAGAAAGGCATAAATATGAACAGATTTTTCGTTTCTAGAGAGAATATAAAAGAAAAAGAAGCTGTAATAGATAATAAAGAGGATGTAAAACATATTTCAAAAGTTCTTCGTCTGCAAGAAGGTGAATCCGTTATCTTATCTGACGGAGAGGGTTATGAGTACATATGTCTAATAACTGACATTGATAAATCTACAGTATATGTTTCAATAAAAGAAAAACTGTTATCTAAAGAGGATGATAAAGTTAAGATTTTTCTTTATCAAGGTATGCCGAAAGGAAGTAAGCTTGAGTATATCGTACAAAAGTGTATAGAGCTTGGAGCTGATGAAATTACTCCTGTTATTATGGATAGATCCATAAATCATGACCGTGGGAAAAGTGAAAATAAAATCAAAAGATATGAGAAGATTGCAGAATCAGCTGCAAAACAATCCCATAGAAGTTTTATACCTAAAGTGAGGTCTCCTCTTAATTTTGATGTTATTTTAGATGAGTTAGACCGCTTTGATTTAGTTATTTTCCCATACGAAAATGAAGATAATTTAACTATTAAGAGCTTTATGGAAAACATCGAGCATATAGACTCTATTAAAGATGTAGCTATTATTATAGGTCCGGAAGGTGGATTTTCTCAAATAGAGGTAGAAAAACTTGAAGGTAAAGGTATTGTACCTGTAACTCTAGGAAAGACTATATTGAGAACAGAAACTGCAGGTGTTTCTGTTATATCTATGATAAACTATGCCTTAAACCTTTAAGATAATAATCTGAGGCTTGTTGTCAGAAATTTGTAAAGGCTATTTTGCTTGTTACACATAAAGTAGTATGATATAATGAATTAAATATTGAATTAGATAGGCTAGGGGTGCTACGGCTGAGATTGAATTTCCAAAACCCTAAAACCTGCTCAAGGTAATTCTTGCGAAGGGAAGCTGATTTATTAAGATTAATATCTTCAAACAAAATCGTTTCTCTTCGAGAAGCGTTTTTTTATTTAAGGGGGATATTATGAATTATACAACACAGTTAGATGCTGCAAGAAAAGGTATCATAACAGATGCTATGAAAATAGTTGCCGAAAAAGAATCTATGGATGTTAATCTTTTAAGAGAAAAAATAGCAGAGGGAAAGATAGTAATTCCATGTAATAAAAACCATACAGCTATAAGTCCAGAAGGTGTTGGTGAAGGTTTAAAGACAAAAATAAATGTAAATCTTGGTATTTCTAAAGATAGCTACGATTTAGATTTAGAATTGGAGAAAGTAAAGATTGCTATAGATATGGGTGCAGAATCTATAATGGATCTTTCAAACTACGGTAAGACAAGAGAGTTTAGAGAGAAGATTGTAAATATGTCTACTGCTATGATTGGATCTGTGCCGATGTATGACGCTGTTGGATATCTAGATAAAGAACTTGTTGATATTAAGGAAGAAGAATTTCTTGAAGTAATAGAAAGACATGCAAAAGACGGTGTAGATTTTATAACTATTCATGCAGGTCTTACTAGAGATATTGGTAAGAAACTAAGAAACTATGACAGAATTACTCAGATTGTTTCAAGAGGAGGCTCTCTATTATTTGCGTGGATGGAAGTTAATGACAGAGAAAACCCTATTTTTACACAATTTGATAAGATTTTAGATATTTGTGCAGAGCATGATGTTACTCTTAGCCTTGGTGATGCTTGTAGACCTGGAAGTATAAATGATGCATCTGATGGAATACAGATTCAGGAACTTATTAACTTAGGAGAGCTTACAAAGAGAGCTTGGGAAAAGAATGTTCAGGTAATGATAGAGGGACCTGGGCACGTGGCTATTCACCAGATAGAGGCCAATGTTGTGCTAGAAAAGTCAATTTGTCATGGAGCTCCTTTCTATATTTTAGGACCTCTTGTAACAGACGTTGCACCAGGATATGACCATATTACAAGTGCTATTGGAGGAGCTTTAGCGGCATCAAAGGGAGCTGACTTTTTATGTTACGTAACACCGGCAGAACACTTAAGACTTCCTGATCTAGATGATATGAAAGAAGGTATCATTGCAACTAAGATAGCTGCACATGCAGGAGATATTGCAAAAGGCATAAAAGGAGCAAAAGAGTGGGATGATGCGATGAGTAAGGCAAGATTTAAGAGAGACTGGAATACTATGTTTGAGCTAGCTTTAGATAAAGAAAAGCCACTTAAGTATAGAGATTTGTCAACTCCTGAACATGATGACACTTGCACAATGTGCGGTAAGATGTGCTCTATGAGAACAGTTGATAAAATTTTAAATGATGAAGATATAAATATGATTTAAAGTATAGGGAGAAGAAATTCTCCCTTTTTTATTTTTTATGGCTGTATCAGGTGCTATAATTGAAATATCTAAGGAGGTAATATAGTTTTGAAAGAAAAGTATTATGAAAAACTATCGCAACTTTCGATTTTTAATGGAATAGAGATAGATAAGCTGCCAAGCTACCTTTTGAGTTTAAGGGCATACGCCAAGGAATTTAAAAAGGGAGATTATATTTATATTGAAGGAGATAGAGATATAAAGCTCTGTGTTATTTTATCTGGCGGAGTTGAGCTGATAAGAAACGATTATTGGGGAAAAGAATTTCTTATAGCTAAGTTGTCCGAATATGATGTTTTTGGTGAAACTTTCGCATTAATGAGAAATGCCCCAATCGATTTGGATGTAATGGCATCTGATGACAGTTTGATTTTACAGATTGATATGAAGATGTTAGATTTTAATTATACGAAATGGCTAGATGAGAATACTATACTTAGAGATAACCTTTTAAATATTTTTGCAATGAAAAATTACTACTTGTCTAAACGACTAAAAGTTATTTCACAGAGAAGAACTAGAGAAAAGTTAATTGAGTTTCTAATGCAACAAAGACTTGAGAAGAAAGCTAGCAAGTTTAATATAGGTATGTCAAGGACACAGTTGGCTGATTATCTTTGTGTAGATAGAAGCGCACTATCCATAGAAATGAGGAGAATGAAAGAAGAAGGTATAATAGATTTTAATAAGAGAATGATTGAAATTAAAGATAAGGAAAACAAGATATGATAGTGAGTCTATCACTATAAAGGTTTGATTTTTAAAAGATAGAATTATATAATAGCTTATATATACTGATGAAACCTGTAGAAATAACTTCTGCAGGTTTTTATCTTCTAGGAAAAGCTTTTTATATGACAATTATCTTATGAAATAGAAGGAAAATCTTAAATGAATTTTATAAGATTTATGATATAATATAAATGTTGAATAATAACAGACAACTAATAGGAGAGAGTTATGGAACCAAAGTATAAAAGGATAATTTTAAAGATAAGTGGAGAGGCTCTAGCTGGAGAAAGCAGATGGGGAATCAACACAGAAACTGTAAAAAATATTGCCAGACAGGTGAAGGATGTTCATAGTCTAGGTGTTCAGGTTGCTATCGTTGTAGGCGGTGGTAACTTCTGGAGAGGAAGAACAAGCAAGGATATGGATAAAGCAACAGCTGACTATATAGGAATGCTCGCTACTGTTATGAATTCTATGGCTCTTCAACAGGCAATAGAAGCTGTGGGATTGCCTACAAGAGTACAGACAGCTATAGAGATGAAAGAGATTGCAGAGCCTTATATAAGAAGAAAGGCTGTTCATCACCTTGAAGGAGGAAAGGTAGTAATATTTGGTGCTGGTACTGGTAACCCATTTTTCTCAACAGATACTGCGGCGGCTCTTAGAGCTGCAGAAATAGATGCGGATATCATTTTACTTGCTAAGAATATCGATGCCGTATACTCAGATGATCCTGCAACAAACCCTGATGCAGTAAAATATAGCAAATTGACACACTTTGAAGTTCTAGAAAAAGATTTAAAAGTTATGGACTCAACAGCGGCATCTTTGTGTAGAGATAATGATATTGATATCCATGTATTTGGAATAGCTGGCGATGATAACATTATGAGAGCTGTTCTAGGTGATGACATAGGAACAATTATTAAAAACTAGTATAAATCTGATAAGATTTTTAAAACAGGTATGAGTAAAGAAAGGAAATTAACATGAGCGATAAAATTTTTATATCATTGGAAGAAAAGATTGAAAAAACTGTAGATAGATTAAAGGAAGAATTACTTACAATAAGAGCGGGAAGAGCGAATGCTGCAATAGTGGATAAGGTAATGGTTAAATATTATGATGTTCCTACTCCTCTTAAGCAGTTAGCAAACATCTCTACTCCGGATCCTAGAACTATTGCTATTGCACCTTTTGATGCTAGTATTCTAAAGGATGTTGAGCATGGTATCAATGAAGCTAATATAGGAATTACTCCAAGCAACGATGGTAAAGTAATAAGACTGACAATTCCACAGGTTACAGAAGAAAGAAGAAAAGAACTAACTAAGACAGTTAAAGCAGTTGGTGAAGAAGCTAAAGTGGCTCTTAGAAATCTAAGAAGAGCAGCTAATGACGATCTTAAGAAGGAAGAAAAAGCTGGGGAGATTACAGAAGATGAACTTAAAGCAGCGCTTGATAGAGTTCAGAAGGACACTGATAATGGGGTTGCTAAAATAGATAAGCTTGTTGCTGAAAAAGACAAGGAAATAATGGAAATCTAAAATGATAGATAAAAATAATATACCTGCTTCCATTGCTATTATTATGGATGGTAATGGAAGGTGGGCTACTAATAGAATGCTTCCTAGAGTTGTGGGACACAACGCCGGAATGAAGTCTATGAAAAAAATTATTGAAGCTGCAGATGATATAGGTGTAAAGCATCTTACTGTTTATGCTTTCTCCACAGAAAATTGGAAAAGATCAGATACAGAAGTTAATGGTATTTTTAAGCTCCTTGTAAAGTATATCGATAGCGATATTCAGGAGTTAAGTGAAAAAAATGTAAAAGTTACTATTATAGGCGATAGAAGCCGTTTATCTGATAAGGTAAATGCCAAGATAGACTATGCTTTGGAGAAAACAGAAGCTAATACAGGTATGCAGTTTAACATAGCTTTAAACTATGGAAGCAGAAATGAAATATTGAGAGCTGTTAAGACTTTAGGAGAAGAGATTGCTAGTGGAAAGCTATCTTATGAGAATATAGATGAAGATATGATTTCTTCCAAGCTTTATACTGGTGAGTTTAATATTCCAGATCCTGATTTAGTAATTAGAACAAGTGGAGAAATTAGGCTTTCAAACTTCTTGATGTGGCAGCTAGCATATAGTGAAATGATATTTGTAGATGATCTTTGGCCAGACTTTACACCAGAAAAGTTTTACGAGACAATTGAAGAATATCAAAATAGAAATAGAAGATTTGGTGGTAGATAAGTATGAAAACGAGAATTATTTCAGGTATAGCTATGTTACCTTTGCTCGCTATAATTTACTTTGGAGGATATCCTCTTTTAGCAGCAGGACTTTTTGTAGGCCTTGTAGGTCTTAGAGAGTTTTATAAAGGTTTTGAAAATATGGATGTTAAGCCTTCATATATCATAGGTGCTATATCTACACTTTCTCTATATGCCATAAATATTGTAAAAGGGAGCGACACTATGTATATGTGTTGGCTCTTTTTGTCTGTAATAGCAAGTTTATTATATCTTTTTGATACTAAAAATAGAAAGCTTGAAGATGGTATGGCAACCATAGTTGGCATTGTTTATATCGTTTACTTCTCTTTTCACATAGTATTGATAGATCAGCTAGGAGATGCTAGAGTATTAATTTGGTTAGCATTGATAACAGCCTTTGGGACAGATATTTTTGCTTACTTTACAGGAATGGCGATAGGAAAGAGAAAGCTGTGTCCTACTATAAGTCCTAAGAAAAGTGTAGAGGGATCTATAGGAGGCATATTAGGGAGTGTTATTTTATCAGGTGGATTCGGATATTTTCTTCTTCAATCTGGAGCTATAAATGATGATAAAATAGTATTACATTGTATGATGATAGGAGTCTTTGCTAGTATTATATCTCAATTTGGAGATTTAACTGCATCAGTATTCAAGAGAAGAATGGGTATAAAGGACTATGGAAATTTAATACCTGGTCATGGAGGAATATTAGATCGATTCGATAGTGTTCTCTTTACAGCCCCTATTATTTATTACTATATTAAACTATTCGTATAGTACTCCTTTAATAGTTATATGATTTTTAGGAATAGAATATGAAGAAAATTGCAATCTTTGGTAGTACAGGTTCTATAGGAACCCAGGCTATCGATATAATATGTAAAAATAAGGATAAGTTTAAGGTTACCAGTCTGGCTTGCAACAATAATACAGAAGTTTTATTAAAGCAAATTGACCTTTTAGATCCAGAAGTTGTATTTGTTGGAAATGAAGATAAGGCTATTGATGTAAAAAGGATATACCCAAAACTAAAAGTTATAACGAGTCTTGACGAATTGGATGATTTGGCTGAAAATGGAAGTCATCATATGCTTCTCAATTCTTTAGTTGGTATAGCTGGATTGAGACCTACCATAGCAGCCATACGAGGAAGAAAAGAGATTGCCTTAGCAAATAAGGAGAGCTTAGTTACAGGCGGATCCTTTCTTATGAATATGGCAAAAGAATATGGTGTGGAAATAATTCCTGTAGATAGCGAGCATAGCGCTATATTTCAAAGTTTATGTGGTAATAAGAAAAGTCAACTTGCAAAAATTATTTTAACTGCTTCAGGTGGCCCTTTCAGAGGTAAAACTATAGAAGAGTTAAAAGAAGTTTCTGTAGAAGATGCTTTAAAGCACCCAAACTGGTCTATGGGAAACAAAATAACGATTGATAGCGCAACCTTGATGAACAAAGGTCTAGAGGTTATAGAGGCAGCAGTTCTTTTTGATCTTAAGCCAAGCCAGATTGAAGTTGTCGTACACCCTCAAAGTATTCTTCATAGTGCTGTGGAGTATGTGGATGGATCTATTATAGGACAACTGGGAAGACCGGATATGAGAGTACCTATAAGCTATGCTCTATCATATCCTGATAGAACTGAGTTAAAAGACAAAAGTTTAGACTTTTTTTCAGAAGCTAGTAATCTAACTTTTGAAAGAGTGAATAGAGAAGTTTTTAAAACTATCGATTTGGCTCTTTATGCTTTAGAGAATGGAACAAGCCATCAGATAGTTTTAAATGCAGCTAATGAGGTTTTGGTTCAGTTGTTTTTAGATAAGAAAATTAAATTTTTAGATATACAAAAGTATATAGACCTTATATTGAAACAGCATCAGTCTGTTGATATTACGGATGTAGGTATGATATTAGAGCTTGATAGAGCAACGAGAAATCAAGTTGTTTCATATATAGCTTCAAATATAGCTTCAAAATAAATAAGGAAAAGGTATTTTTAATATGACAATAGTATACGCACTATTAATGATTTGTGTTCTAATATTTTTCCATGAGTTAGGACATTTCACTGCTGCTAAGGCAGTTGGTGTAAAAGTTAATGAGTTTGCTTTAGGAATGGGACCTAAGTTATTAAAATTTCAAAAAGGAGAAACGCTATACTCTATAAGAGCTCTTCCTATAGGTGGTTTTTGTGCCATGGAGGGTGAAGATGAAGAGAGTGAAGATCCAAAGGCTTTCAATAACAAAAAACTTTGGCAAAAGGCGATAATTATTATTGCAGGATCTTTTATGAATTTAATAATAGCTATCTTGCTTATAATGGTAGTAAACTATTCTCAAGGTCTACCAATAGCAAAAGTTGAGTCTGTTTTACCAGATTCACCTGCAGCTGTTGCCGGTGTTCAGAATTCAGATAAACTTGTATCTATAAATGGCGTAAATGTAGAAAGTTGGGAAGAATTCAATGAAGCTAAAGCAAATATAAATGAAGATACGTTCAAGCTATCAGTAGATAGAAATGGAGAAATCATCGATCTGGACATTTCTTATGATAAGTCAAAGAATGATAAGATTATAGGGATTACTCCAATGAGAGAAAAAAGCTTGGGAAAGGCTATTGCTAAAGGACCGTCAAAGACTTTTGAGATGGCTGGACTGATGTATAAAAGTCTAGGTCAGTTAGTAAGTGGAAAAGTTTCTGTAAATGAGCTTTCAGGCCCGGTAGGTATTGTATACATGGTTAAAGAAAGTATAAACACAGGAGGCATTATGACAATATATTTAATGGCTCTTATCAGTTTAAACTTAGCTATAATAAACATGTTGCCGCTCCCTGCCCTAGATGGAGGTAGACTTGTTATGTCTATAATAAGAAGAATAACAGGAAAAGCCATATCTGATAGAGCAGAAGGATGGATTCATGCTATAGGTCTACTTGCTTTATTGGGATTAACTATATATGTAACATATAATGATATATTAAAATTTATATTACCGCTGTTCAAAGGATAGGTATACTAAGCTATAACTCGATTGTTATAGCTTTTTCTTTAAGGGGTGAACTATGAAGAGAGAAGTTAGAGTTGGAAATGTTTTAATAGGTGGAAACAATCCTGTAAGCCTGCAGTCTATGAGCAATATTGATACATGTGATGTGAATGCTGTATTGAACCAGATTGATGAACTTTATTATGAAGGCTGCCAGATTATGAGACTTGCTGTTTACGATTACAACGCAGCTAAAGCTTTTGGGGAAATAAAGAAAAAGTCAAAATTACCATTAGTTGCAGATATACATTTTGATTATAAACTAGCTTTAGAATCTATAAAAAATGGAGCTGATAAAATAAGAATAAATCCTGGAAATATAGGTGGTGAAGAAGCTCTTAAGAAAGTTGTAATTGCTGCAAAAGAAAGGGAGATACCTATAAGGGTTGGTGTAAATGGAGGCTCTTTAGAAAAGGATATTTACAATAAATATAAGGGCGTTACAGCTGATGCAATAGTTGAGAGTGCTGTGAGAAACGTATCGCTCTTAGAAGATATGGATTTTACCGACATAGTAGTATCTCTTAAAGCTTCCGATCCTAGGCTGAATTTTGATGCTTATAGAAAATTTAGTGAAATCTCAGACTATCCGCTTCATATAGGTGTAACTGAAGCAGGAAGTATGGAAAGAGGAATAATAAAAAGTTCTGTAGGAATAGGTGCACTTTTAATGCTAGGAATAGGCGATACTATGAGAGTTTCTCTGACTGGAGATCCTATCCAAGAAATACGAACAGGAAAAATGATTTTATCTTCCTCCGGTATAAAGAAAGAGAGTGTTGATGTAGTTAGCTGTCCTACGTGCGGTAGAACAGGAGTAGATCTTGATGGAATAGTTAAAGAAGTAGAAAGTGCATTTTCAGAAATAAGAAAATATAGAGAGGAAAAAGGGTTAAATCCAATTACAGTGGCAGTTATGGGCTGCGAAGTAAATGGTCCAGGCGAAGCTAAAAGTGCAGATCTTGGCGTTGCCTGTGGAAAAGGCCGAGGTGCCATATTTTTAAAAGGAAAAGTTGTAGAAACAGTAGAAGAAAAAAGGATAAAGGATACTCTTTTAGCATATGCAAGAGATATGAAATAGTAGAACTCTATGTATGTAAAATTTCTTAAATATTGTAAAAAAATAAATGAAAGTTCAGATAGCAATATCTGAGCTTTTTTAGATAGAGAAAGTTTCTTTGTGGTATAATTAGTATCAGGAGAGATTGTGTAAATGAAAGAAATATTAGATAGAACACTTCTTAAAGAAGAATATAAATATATACTTGAGGGCGCTACTCTAGATAGAGAAGAAGGGATTTTGAAGCTTGATATTAGACTAAACTATATCATGAATCAAGCTATGGTTTTAGAACTTATTGATAAAACAAAGGCAACAGTTCCAGGAGTAAGTAGAGTAGAGATAAACTTCACATACAAGAATCTTGTGGAAGATGAAAAAAATATAATAGAGAGTTTTATTGAAAATATTGAAATGTTCTGTCCTGACATTTTTATGGCAAATATCATTAGAACATCTAAAATAGCTTTTGATGGGGAGAATATTGTTCTTTTAGTCGCTGGAGAAAAGGTTGTTGAGATTCTTAATGACAAGATCGCCACAATGATGTCTATGGGAATTAAAGGTAATTTTAATATTGATAAAAAGTTTGTATTTTCTCATGATATTGATGGCTTTCAAAAGGCTTTAGATATAATGAATAAAGAAGAAAAAATTGTTGTTCCTAGAAAGTCTTTAGACATAAAACCTATCAGAAAGGAAAATAAAGAACAAAAAAATCCATGGAAAGGAAAAAAGAAGCAGCCGCCTAGAGAAAAGGGAAGCGATATTTTGTTAGGGAAAAATATTTCTGGTGAGCCTATGTCTATGTTAGATTTCTCCGAGACTAGTGGAGAGTGCTTGCTAGAGGGAGAAATTTTTGCTGTAACAGATAAAGATATAGGAAATAGTAAGCACATAGTTACAATTCTATTTTCAGATATGAGTACATCTATAAGTGGAAATTTCTTTATAGATGATGAAGCTTGGCAAGATTTAAAAGATGAGCTTGTAGAAGGCATCAATGTAATGGCTAAAGGAAAAGCTGCATTTGATACATATGCTAATAGCGCGGTTCTTAGAATAAGAGATCTTGTTAAAAAGAAAAAGAATAAGAGGGTAGATACAGCCCCTATTAAAAGAGTAGAGCTTCATGCCCATACTAAAATGAGCTCTTTAGATGGTTTATCAGATATAAAAGAATATGTTAAGCAGGCTAAAGAGTGGGGACATACGGCAGTTGCCCTAACAGATCATGGTGTGGTGCAGGCATTTCCAGATGCAGCTAAAGCCGCTGGAAAAGATATTAAAATTATATATGGCCTTGAAGGTTACTTGTTTAATGATGATGGCCTTATAGATGAAGATGGGAATATAGATTACAAAAATAAAAATAGAAAAACCAATCATATTATTATACTTGCTAAAAATAGAGAAGGTTTGAAAAATCTATATAAGCTAGTGTCTCTATCACACATTGATTACTTTTACCGAAGACCTAGAATACCTAAATCTATTTTAAAAGATAATCTAGATGGTCTAGTAATCGGATCAGCTTGTGAGGCTGGAGAGCTATTTCAAGCAGTTTTAAATGGTGCAAGTGAAAAAGAAATTGCTGAAATTCAATCATTATATGATTATTTTGAAATACAACCTATAATAAACAATCAGTTCCTTGTGGATAAAGGTTTCGTTGAAGATAAAAAAGGCTTGGAAGAACTTAATCGTAAGATTGTTGAATTGGGAGAAAAATATAATAAACCTGTCGTAGCTACATGCGATGCCCATTATATAAATAGTCATGATGCTACATACAGAAAAGTAATCATGGCAAGTCAAGGCTACAGAGACCTTGGCGCTGGTGGTTTATACTTTAGAACTACTGATGAAATGTTAGAAGAATTTTCTTATTTAGGAGAAGAAAAGGCATATGAAGTTGTTGTAGAAAACACTAACAAAATATCAGATATGATAGAGTTTTTGAAACCTGTTCCAGATGGTAAATTTCCACCACATATTGAGAATGCAGATAATATCCTAAGGGAACAGTGTTATAGCAAAGCTAAAGAAATCTATGGTGAGCCTCTCCCGGAAAGAATTGCAACGAGACTGGCTGACGAACTTACTGCTATCATAGATGAAGGGTATGCTGTGATGTATGTATCAGCTCAGATGCTAGTAAAAAAATCAATGGAAGATGGTTACTATGTTGGTTCTAGAGGATCTGTGGGATCATCATTTGCAGCTACTATGGCAGGAATTACAGAAGTTAACCCTTTGCCACCTCACTATATATGTCCTAGTTGTAAAAATCTTGAATGGGGAGATGAAAATTTATATGATTGTGGTGTAGATATGCCTAAAAGAACTTGTCCAGTTTGTGGAGAAACTTACAGGCAAGATGGATTTACTATCCCTTTTGAAACTTTCCTAGGAATTCCAGGTAAAATAAAGGAGCCAGATATAGATTTGAACTTTGCAGGAGAATATCAGAATAGAGCTCATAAGTACGTAGATGAGATTTTTGGTGCAGAAAATGTTTTTAAAGCTGGAACGATAGGTACTGTTGCTACAAAAACTGCTTTCGGATATGTTAAAAAATACAGTGAAGAAAGAAGTATCGATATAAATAAGTATGAAATAGAACGATTAGCAAAAGGTTGTGAAGGTGTGAAAAGAACCACAGGACAACATCCTGGAGGAATAATCATTTTACCTAAAGGTCATGAAATCTATGAGTTTTCTCCGGTTCAAAGACCAGCTAACGATATGAATTCCAGTTTTATAACAACTCATTTTGACTATCACGCTATAGATGAAAACTTGTTAAAACTAGATATACTTGGACATGATGCTCCGTCAATCATAAGACATTTGCAAGATATGACAGGTATCGACCCTATGGAAGTACCCTTAAATGATGAGGGAGTTAAAAAGATTTTTTTAGGAGTTGAGAGTTTAAATATTTTGGATGAAGATTACCCCTTTGTTCATGGAAGCTATGGAATACCAGAGTTTGGAACACAGTTTGTAAGAGGTATGCTAGATGATACCTTACCACAAAAATTTGCTGACTTAGTTAGAATTTCGGGATTTTCTCATGGTACAGCTGTGTGGCTTGGAAATGCTAGAGACTACATTAAAGAAGGCGTTGCAACTATGCAAAATGCTATTTCCACAAGAGATGATATTATGAACTATCTGATTTTGAAGGGAGTAGAGCCAATTCCAGCGTTCACGATAATGGAAAAAGTTCGAAAAGGTAAAGGTGTATCAGATGAGGAAGAAAAGATAATGTTAGATAATGGAGCTCCTCAATGGTATGTTGACTCTTGTAGAAAAATACAGTACATGTTCCCAAGAGCTCATGCTGTAGCTTATGTAATGGTAGCATATAGAATTGCATGGTTTAAGGTTTATCAGCCTTCTGCTTTTTATGCAGCTTATTTGACAACTAAAATTGATGATTTCAACTGGAGTGTAATAAAAAAAGGCAAAGGCGAAATAAAAGTGAGAATGAGTGAACTCATAGCAAAGGGAAAGAATGCTACTACAAAGGAACAAAATGAACTTTTGGTTCTTGAAGTTTGCTACGAGCTTTTAGCTAGAGGTGTAGAGTTCAAAGAACCTAGTTTTAAAGAAAGCCATCCACTTAAATTTAATACGATAGATGAAGTGAATGATTCAGGCTTCAAAAAAATTATAGTTCCTATAAAAGCTTTAAATGGTGTAGGTGAAAACTGTGCTAATTTAGTGGCTCAAGAGTATGCGAAAAGACCATTTTTAAGTGTCGAAGAGATACAGACAAGAGCTAAGGCAAATAAATCCGCTATTGAAACTTTTAGAGAAAATGGAATGCTTGAAGGCTTAGCTGAACTGGATCAGGTAACTTTTTTCTAAATAAAGAAAAATTTTAGTTATTTTTGTGATATTTTATCTAATATTGGGTATAATGTAGATGTAATGAAAATCATGCAAAATAGTTTTATATTTTAGAGTTTTCTTAGGTTGGGAATATGATTATTAATAATGAGAGAATCCCTGAAAGAACTATATTGCTGGATTTTGTTATGTATAAGGTGAACAATATACGTTAATCACAAGTATAGGAGGATTTAAAATGAAGTATCAGGGAACAAAAACAGAAAAGAATTTACTAGAAGCTTTTGCTGGCGAAAGTATGGCAAGAAATAAGTATACTTACTTTGCAAGCAAGGCTAAGAAGGAAGGTTACGAGCAGATTTCTGCTATCTTCAACATGACAGCTGACAATGAAAAAGAACATGCTAAGCTATGGTTCAAAGAGCTAGAAGGAATCGGAAGCACTTTCGAAAACCTAAATGCTGCAGCTGATGGTGAACATTACGAATGGACAGATATGTATGATACATTTGCTAAAGAAGCAGATGAAGAAGGATTTTCTGCACTAGCTGCAAAGTTTAGAATGGTAGCTGCTATTGAGAAGGAACATGAAAAGAGATACAGAGCTCTAGCTGATAATGTTCAGCACGAAAAAGTGTTTGAAAAAGATGGTGAAGTTGCTTGGGAATGCAGAAACTGTGGCCACATCGTATTTGGTAAAAAGGCTCCAGAACTATGCCCAACATGTGCACACCCTAAGGCTTACTTCGAAGTAAGAAAAGAAAATTACTAAAAACTAAAAGACATCCATTCGGATGTCTTTTTTTATCTCGCAAATATAATTAGCTAAGACTAATAAAAATAGCTCTTTGAAAAATGTCGGAGAGCTATTTTTATTTGTTAAATTGCAATACATTTCCGAAGAAATGAAATAAATTTTAAAATTGAGTAGTTCTCTGTAACTAACTTGTGATATAATGTATTTCTACTATATGAAATAATAAGGAGTAAAAATGACAAATATTAGAAAATTATTCATAGGGATGACTTTTTTTATACTTACAGGAGTACTTTTTTTTGGAATTCTTACTAAACCAGATTTATCTAACAATGATTCGTTAGGTATTTCATCTTCTAGTGGTGAAAGTGGCAAAGCTGACTTTAAAGATGGTGAATACTTTGGGGAAGCTAATGGTTACGGTGGACCTATAAAAGTAAAAGTTATAATAGAAAAAGGAAAAATAAAGGATATTACAATAGTATCTCACTCTGAAACACCTGAATATCTAAATATGGCTAAAGGTGTTATTAAGTCGATTATCGATAAGGGTAACCTAGATGTTGACTCTGTATCTGGTGCTACAATAAGTAGCAATGCTATAAAAAAGGCTGTTGCAGATGCGCTTAAGGACGCTGTTTTAAATGAGGAGTTTAAAATAGCAGTAAAAGAGGACCCTGAACATAGAGCCGTAGGTAAGAGAGCTCCTTCAGTAGGTTTGGGCTCAGATGTTACATCCGTTGTAGCTTTAGGAGAGAATCAACAGCTTAGGGATGGGACATATACTGGGGTAGGAACAGGATATAACGGTCCTATAAAGGTAAGTGTTACTATAAGTAATGGGCAAATTGTGGATATTGCAGTAGTTTCTCATAGTGATGATAGACCATTTTTCTCAAAGGCGACACGCTTAATTCCATCCCTTCTTGGTTCACCAGGCAAGAATGTAGATGCCGTAGGTGGAGCAACTTTTTCAAGTAGAGGCATTATAAGTGCTGTTAATAATGCAGTATCTAAGGCTATTGGCAATAAAGAAGAAGAAGTAGCAGCTGTAACAGAGCAAGATGCAGTAAACACACAAATTGATGAAGAACCAAATACTATGGATAATGATTCTGATCAACCTAATAACCAGATTGACAATTCAGAGGCTTCAGAATTTTATATAAAAGATAACCTTAAAGATGGAGTATATGAAGGCTGGGGAAGAGGCTATAGACATACTAAAGGTAAGATTAGAACTTTGGTAACAGTTAAAGATAGTAAGATTGTTGATATAGCAGTTGAACCAAATAAAAAAGAATTTTATGCAGATGATACAGATTTCCATGAAATAGCTTTTGGAGGAATTGAATATCTAAAAAATGATAATTGGAGAAACAACTTATCTCATATGATGCTTTATCAAAAATATATATTTGAGCTTCAGAGTGTTTCAAAAGATAACTTAAAGGAAGAAATTGGTAAAAAGTTTGGAGAAAAATATGCATCAAAGCTTGGAGATGTTAGCGGATTGAGAGGTAACAGGCTCAGAGAGAAATTATCTGGCATCGTAAAGCTGTACATAAAGGATCAAACTAGAAGCAAAGATATGCTAGATAGTGTTTCAGGGGCAACATTCAGCTTTGGTGGAATTTCAGAAGGTATTAACGATGCAATTAAGAAAGCTATTGTTAATGGTGCAATTGAAAAGCCTTAATAGATAGTGTTTCAAAAGTTTCAAAATCTTAGTTTGTCATGAAGAATGTTGAAAATGTTTTCGTGGGAGGAAAATAAATAGTGAATTTAATAATAGCTTTAATTATAACAACTTTGTTCTATTTAATAGCAGCTAAATCGATAAAGAAATATGCAGAGTTCTATTATATAGGAACATATGCTGTTCTTGTAATTGTTGTTCTATACCATTTTAGAGGATGGGCTGCTGATGTGCCAACATGGTTTGACAGTTACATAATGAGTATCTTTACAAGAGGTATATTCTCTACCACAACTTTTATGGTAGTAATGTTTTTGGGTGTCGTTACAAAACCTAACTCAGTAAGTAGGAGACTATTTTCTATAAGAGGTGAAATGTCAATTATGGGGTGTATCTTTGCCCTTGCTCATAATATAGCTTTTGGCTTAACTCACTTTAAAAATTTGATTTTCAATCCTAGCATAATGCCTACACCGGTTTTTATAGCTTCCCTTATATCTTTGGTGCTAATTGCTATGATGATACCTCTAGGTATAACTTCTTTTAAAACTGTAAGAAAGAAAATGAATGGAAAAAGTTGGAAAAATTTGCAAAGAATGGCTTATCCGTTCTTCATATTAATATATGTTCATATTATGGTTCTATACTCAATGATGTGGAAAGATAAGATAGTTGATATAGTTGTATATTCTGTAATATTTGGAAGCTATATTATATTAAGGTTAAGAAAATATGCTATAACAAGAGCTAAAAAAAGAAAGGCTCAGGCTTTAAAGTCAATTTAGTTTTATTATATTATGTATAATCTGTATATATTAATAGTAGATACCAATCTTAATAATTGAAGAAAGACCGCAAGGTCTTTTTTTATATGAATATATAAGTATGTATTTAATAGATAAGATTTTTTTCAAATTGATAAATAATTTTAAAAGAACTGTTTAGATTTATAGAGTATAAGGTACATATAGAAACATGCAGTGAATACAACAGAAGTTTATAAAATATGTTCCATGCATTGATAAATATAGGTTTTATAGAGATTAGAACAGAAGCCAAATAAAAAAGTGAAAAAAACTTTTCTAAAAAGTGTTGACACAGAT
>CAMCQA010000010.1 GCA_945876935.1 uncultured Clostridia bacterium
AATTTTTCTATTCTTCTATCTTTTACGCTTAATATTTCAAATATATAGTTTTCAAAAGATAAGTTAATATGTTCATCTATACCATCGTCAGGAATTTCTCCAAGAATATCAATAATAAATCCTCCGATAGTTTCACTTGTTTCAGATTCTAAGTCAATGTCGAGCTCTTCGTTAATATCATCTATATACATATTCCCATCAAGAAGATATGTATTTTTACCTACATTTTGAATCTGCATCTCTTCATCATCATATTCATCATCTATATCGCCCATTACTTCTTCTATGATATCTTCCATAGTAGCGATACCGCTGAAGCCACCGTATTCATCGATAAGAACTGCTATATGCTGCTTCTCTCTTTGGAATTCTATGAAAAGTGAATCGATATTCTTAGTGTCTGGAGCAAATAATGCCGGTCTTAATATATCTCTTATATCAACCTGGTCAAAGCCTTTCAATCTGGCTTCTATAAGATAATCTTTTATATTTAATATTCCAATTATATTGTCGCTATCATCTTCATATACAGGTATTCTTGAGTATCTCATCTCCATGAGTTCATCTATATATTCTGATGAATCATCATTTATATCTATTGAAAATACATCTGTTCTCGGTGTCATTATCTCATAGGCTAGCTTATCATCAAACTCAAATATCGAGTTGATCATTTTCTTTCCTTCTTCTTTAAGAGCTCCGCTATCCTGCCCTATTTCAAGCATAGATATTACATCCTCTTCATTAAACTCATCTTCAAAGCTATGAGTATTTTGTCTAAGAGCTTTCAAAATTAAATTTGAAAAAATTCTTAGGAAAAAGGCTAATGGCTTTATTAGAAATGTCAATAAGTTTAAAATCCAGCTCATTGATATAGCAATTTTTTCACTATTTTGCTTACCGATTTCCTTAGGGATAAACAAAGCAAAAACAAAGAAAAATGAACCTAATATAATAGCATATAGGCCTAAAAAAACATATATTTTAAGAGTGCTATCATATATGCTGGACAATCTCCAAATAGTTGGAAATGCTATTGTAATACTTATAAAAGTTAACAATGAAACATTAAAAATTGTAGAAGCTATCTTTTGCTTCTTTGCATCCTCCACAAGTTTTATTGCTTTTATAGCCTTCTTTTCTCCTTTATCTGCAAGATTTCTAACAACTGACTTACTTACATCATCTATTGCAGATTGAATTAATGACACTAGAGCTGATAAAAGAGTAGCTACTATGAAAATTATTATTTCTATATAAGAAATATAATAATCACCCGATGACATACTATTTCTCCTTTTTCTTTCTTAACATAAAGTTTTCTTTTACTGGGTTATCCATCTTTATTTTTAAAATCTGCTGTGGATGAGGCGCTGATTCTAAGTCATTTCCATCTTCATCCTTCAGATATGATAAAGTCTGAGTCCAAAAATCTGTATATGGTCCAAAAATTTCAATCTCATCTCCAAGAACCATTTTATTTCTCTGTTCAACTGTTGCTACACCAGTTTCCTCATCATAAGAAAGAACCTTTCCTACAAAATCGTATTCTCTAGTATAAGCACTTGTACTATAATTCTGCGCTTCATTATCTGCTTTATCAAAATAAAACCCTGTTGTAAAGTCCCTATGGCTAACTTTCTTAAGTTCTGTAAGCCATTCTTCCTTAAGCTGATAGTTTTCTGGATCCTTATAATACTCATCTATAGCTCTTCTGTAGACTCCAACCACAGTTGCCACATAAAATGCACTCTTCATTCTTCCTTCAATCTTAGCAGATGATATTCCTGTCTCTATAAGTTCTGGAATATGCTGAATCATTGAAAGATCCTTAGAGTTCATTATATAAGTTCCTCTTTCATCCTCATATATAGGGTATTCTTCATCTGGTCTTTTCTCTTCAACAAGCTTATATTTCCATCTACAAGGATGAGCACACTCACCTTTATTAGCATCTCTCTCAACCATAAAATTGCTTAAAAGACATCTTCCGGAATAAGATATGCACATCGCACCCTGTATGAATGCTTCTGTATCCAAATATGGTGGAATCTTTTCTCTCATAGTCTTCATTTCTTCAAGAGATAGCTCTCTTGCCATAACAACTCTTTTAACACCTTGTTTTGCCCAAAATTCTGCTGTTTTATAGTTTGTTAAATTAGCCTGAGTACTTAAATGAATTTCCGCATCCGGCATTATTTCTCTAAGCATCATTATAGTTCCTGGATCTGATACAATAAATGCGTCTATACCCAGATCTTTAACACTATGAAGATATTCTTCAATATCCTGCATATCGTAATTATGAGGGAAAATATTAAGAGTAAGATGACAAGTTCTTCCCCTATCATGAGCATACTTTATCCCCTCTATCATTTCTTCTCTTGTAAGGTTTCCTGCACCTGCTCTTAAACTGAAGGCCTCTCCACCAAAATATACAGCATCTGCTCCATAATCAATGGCAGTTTTCAGCTTCTCTAAATCTCCTGCAGGAGCTAATAATTCAATTTTTTTCACACTATTCATATATACCTCAAATTTTAATTTTCTTTAAAATAGCTAACCGTAACGCCATCTCCCACTGGAAGCAGCGTTGTATGTATACTATCTATACCCATAAGATAATCTAAAAACTCTCTCATTCTCTTGATGCTTGTTCGATGTTTATCATGAATATCATATGCGGAATCAACAGTCATTCCTCTCATGAAAATATTATCACAAAACACGATTCCGCCAGGCTTTACTATCTTTTCAATTCTCTCCCAAAACTCCATATAGTGACTCTTTCCAGCATCTACAAATACAAAATCAAAAGCATTTATAGAAGATGTCGCAACACTCTCTACAAGACTATCAAGAGCCTTTATAGCATCGTTATCTATAATTGTTATTTTATCTTCGTAAGATGAAGCTTTAATGTTTTCAGTAGCAAGCTCAATCATAACAGGATTTCTTTCTACCGTTACAATTTCACAATCTTGATTAAGTTTTTCCA
Source organism: uncultured Clostridia bacterium (assembly GCA_945876935.1). Taxonomy (GTDB): domain Bacteria; phylum Bacillota; class Clostridia; order Peptostreptococcales; family Anaerovoracaceae; genus Gallibacter. The sequence continues at coordinate 2,999 of CAMCQA010000010.1, forward strand.
TAGTATCGGCCATTACTATACTACTATATCCGATAGCAGTACCTAGTTCTAAAATCTTCTTTGGCTTAGATGAGAACAAGTAAGATATTAGCATTGTTTCCACATCTCTCTGAATGATGGGAATATACTTACTTTCACTATCCAGTCTCATTCTCCATAGTTTTTGATTTATTGGCTTGTACTTCTGATCTATGTATTTTGTTATTTGTGGGTTTGTGATATTTCGTAAGCTATATTTGTTTTTTTCTAACATTTTACTCCTTATCTGGATTTTTCTTTATATATTCTGTATAAGCCTTATCAAATTTTTCCTTATCTTTTAAGAACTCGTCGTATGTTTCTGAGAATACCAAAGTTCCATCCATTTTTTCACTTACTATAAAGTATAGATATTTTGACTCTTTTGGATTGAGAGCTGCATCTATAGAGTCCTTACTAGGACAGCAAATAGGTCCCGGAGGAAGCCCTTTATTTGTGTAAGTGTTATATGGTGAAGCTACAGTAGTATCTTTAATAGTATTTCTGATTTTATCTTTACCTAATATGTAAGTAAGTGTTGAGTCCATCTGCAAAGGCATATCTATTTTAAGACGATTGTAAATTACACTGCTAGCAAGAGGTTTATCCTTTCCTTTAGCTTCCCTTTCAATAATTGAAGCAATAGTTAAAATCTCATGGAAATTTCTTCCTTTTTCCTTTGACAATTTTTCGTAGTCCTTGGACAAATTCTTTTCAAAAGTCTTAAGCATAGTATCTATTATAGAATGTGCGCTCTGACCTTCCTCAAACATATATGTATCAGGGTATATATATCCTTCTAGTCTAGTTTTTCCATTAGGAGCATCTTTTAGAAATTCATAATCAAAATTTCCATTTTCAGCTTCATTTAAGAAGTCTTCTGCAGAAATAATTCCTTCTTTTTCCAAAGCAGCTGCTATTTTCGATAGGTTTGTTCCTTCAGTTATAGTAACTACTTTACCAGGAGGAGCTTTTGTTAAAGCATCCATAATTTCAGAAATATTCATCGTTTTATTTAGTTTAAATTTACCAACGAAATACTTTCCATCATTTCCGGAAAGTTTACTCTTCAGCTTAAAGAAAGATTCACTTCTTATTAAATCTTTCTCCTTTAACGACTTTGCAATGTCAGTAGTTGTTGCTCCTGATTTAATCTCAACACTTATTGAAGTTTTATCACCTGAATCAACAGCACTTGACATAATTATATTTATAGCAAACAGAGATGCTAATATTATAGATAATCCTATTACTATCCCTATTACTTTCTTCTTCATAATTTCCTCTTACTCTAAATTTCTAAAATGGGATATACCATAGGTACATCCCATTTAATACAAGCTTATTATTAACTATTTAGATCTTCCTAGATACTCTCCAGTTCTTGTATCGATCTGAATAAGTTCACCCTCTTCTATAAAGATTGGAACCTGAACTGTTGTGCCTGTTTCTACTACAGCAGCTTTTGTAACATTTGTAGCAGTATCACCCTTTACACCAGGCTCTGTCTCTACTACCTTAAGAACAACGAAGTTTGGTGCTTCAACTAGGAAAGGTGCACCCTGGTAGAATTTTAATGTTGCTTCATCGTTTTCTCTAACATACTTCATAGCATCCTTAGCCATATCTTCTGATACAGGTATCTGCTCATAAGTTTCATTATCCATGAAGTAATATAGCTCTCCATCATTGTACAAATACTGCATATGTTTTGTCTCGATATGAGCTTTAGGGAACTTATCACTAGGGTTGAATGCTTCTTCTCTAGTAGCTCCTGTCAAAATATTCTTATATTTAGTTCTAACGAATGCTGCTCCTTTACCAGGTTTTACATGCTGAAAATCAAGAACAACATGAGGTTCTCCGTTTAGCTGAAATGTAATACCTTTTCTGAAATCTCCTGCACTTATCATATATATTCTCCGTTTCTGTATAGTTTTTATTTACGCTTTAGTATATCAAAATTTTATTTAAATTTCAACTAGAACTGTGCTACAGCCCCTGTTTCTCCTATAATTTTATAAACATCTTGAAGCATTATTCCAAATCTCATCTGAGCCTGAAGATATTCTGCTGCTAACGGATCTTGCATAACTATAGCTGAAAGCTTCTGAATATCCTCAAGAGCATTTGTGCTAATCTCTTCTCCAAGCATCTGTTTTGTCTGCATTTCAACTTGCTTTTCCATAAAGTCCTTCAGCATGCTCTTAAGCTCATTTTTTTCTTCAATCTTTTCAGAAAGAGTTTTTAGCTGCTTATATTCTTCAGATTCCTTTATGGCTTTAGCTAATTTATGACTTTCTTCATAAACGTTCATTTTACACCTCCATAAATATTGGTAAAATCACTGGATTTCTCTTAGTTTTTTCATAAATGAATTTTCTAACTTCTTCCTTGGTATTATTCTTCATTGTCTGCCAGTCTTTATAACTCTTATTTTTTGATAATTGATCATTGATAGATTTTTTAGCAACGCTTGTTAACTCACTCATAAGATCTTCATTTTCTCTAACATAAACAAAGCCTCTTGAAATAATATCAGGTCCAGATATAACTTTACCACTAGCTTTATCTATAGCAGTAACAATAGTTATAAGTCCCGATTCTGATAACATCTTTCTATCTCTTAGAACGATATTACCAACATCTCCTATACCTAAGCCATCTACCATTACTACTCCAGCCTGTGTATATTCACTTATTTTCTTAGCTTTATTTTTTGTTAATTCAAGACAATCACCATTTTCCATGATAAAAATCTTATCTCTGCTCATTCCCAAATCCATAGCTATACCTGCAGCGGCCTCTAAATGTCTATACTCACCATGAACTGGCATATAAAACTTTGGCTTGATAAGAGCGTGAATAAGTTTAAGCTCTTCTCTGCACGCATGTCCTGAAACGTGAGTATCTGCAATATCTGAATATATAACTTCAGCACCTTTTTCTATAAGTCTATTTATTACATTAGACACCATTTTTTCGTTTCCAGGAACAGGAGTAGAGCTTAGAATTACCATATCTCCTCTCTTGATTTGTATAGCTCTGTGTTCTGAGTTTGCCATCCTTGCCAAAGCTGACATTGGCTCCCCTTGGCTTCCAGTAGTTATTATAACTAGCTGATCATCAGGTATGTTCTTAGCCTTATTAATATCAACCAGAGATTTTTTAGGTATACTCAAATACTTAAGTTCACTTGCTACCCTTACTACATTCTCCATGCTTCTTCCTGAGAAAGCTACTTTTCTTCCGAATTTTATAGCATTATCAACGATTTTTTGAATACGATGAACATTTGATGAAAAAGTAGATACTATAATTCTGTTCTTCGCTCCTTGAAATATATTTTCAAGAGCTGAACCTACCTTCATCTCCGATTCTGTAAATCCAGGTCTAGTTGCATTGGTGCTATCAGAAAGAAGTGCTAGCACTCCTTTTGAACCAAGTTCTGCAAGCTTTATAAGGTCGATAGGATCTCCATCTACAGGAGTATAGTCTATTTTAAAATCTCCAGTGTGAAATACTGTTCCAACAGGAGTATGTATAGCTAGACATATAGAATCTGCTATAGAGTGAGTCGTTCTTATAGTTTCGACCTTAAATTTACCTAATCTTACAGTATCTCCTGCTTTGATATTTATAAGTTTTCCATTGATTCCATGTTCGCTAAGCTTATTTTTAATCAAAGCAATTGGAAGAGGTGTTCCGTATACTGGAACATTTAACTCTCTCAAAAGATATGGAAGAGCACCTATATGATCCTCATGACCATGGGTAATTACTACGCCTCTTACTTTTTTAGCATTTTTGATTAAATAAGTGAAGTCTGGTATAACAAGATCTACACCAAACATACCATCATCTGGAAATGATAATCCACAATCAACAACGATAATATCATTTCCATACTCCAAAGCAGTAATGTTTTTACCTATTTCATTCAAACCGCCTATAGGTATAATTTTCAGTTTGTTACCGCCGCCTAGAGATTTTATAGGCTTCTTTTCATTTTTGTTTTCCATTTTTGTCCTTTCATAAGGCTATTATTTTAGGACAATATTCAAAAGCTTATTAGGCACAGCGATAACTTTCACAATGTTCTTACCATCTACTAGCTGTTTTACTTTTTCATCTTCAAGTAACATTGACTGCATATCTTCTCTAGTCATATCGCTCTGTATATCCATCTTAAGCTTTACTTTACCATTCAGCTGAACAACTATCTCAACTGTGTCCCTAACTAAAGCCTCTTCATCTATTTCTGGCCAAGACTGTAGACAAACGGACTCTTCATATCCAAGACTTTCCCACATTTCCTCACATATATGAGGTGTGAATGGTGCAAGCATAAGCACTAGCTTATTAACTGCATCCCTGAATAATCCTTCATTAAAATTAGGAAGTTCCTTGTATTTGTACATAGCATTAACAAGTTCCATAATTGATGATATTGCCGTATTAAAATTAAATCTTTCGCCTACATCCTGGGCTACCTTCTGTATAGTTTTATTAAGAACAAAAGCTAATTCCTTGTCATCTTTAGAAGATAAAGTGTATGAACAATCATTGTTGTGACATTTTTCTTGAGCTACAAAAGCTAACTTATACACTCTGTTTAAGAATCTATAAGCCCCTTCTACTCCGTCATCTGACCAATCAAGCTCCTTTTCAGGAGGAGCAGCAAACAATATGAACAGTCTAGCAGTATCTGCACCGTACTTTTCTATTATTTCTGCTGGTGTCACAACGTTACCAATAGATTTACTCATCTTTCTACCATCTTTTATAACCATTCCCTGAGTTAGAAGGTTTTTAAAAGGCTCGTTTCCTGATGTAAATCCTAAGTCTGATAAAGCCATCTGGAAGAATCTCGCATACATTAAGTGAAGAATAGCGTGCTCTACTCCACCTATATACTGATCTACATTCATCCAGTAATCTACTTTTTTCTTATCGAATATCTTTTCACTATTTCTTGCATCGCAATATCTTAAATAGTACCAAGATGAATCTAGGAATGTATCCATAGTATCGATTTCTCTCGTAGCTGGCTTTCCGCATTTATGACATACTGCATTTTGAAAACTTTTACTAGTTGCTATAGGCGACTCGCCTTTACCTGTGAATTCAACATCCTTTGGAAGTAAAACTGGTAGGTTTTCTTCCTTTTCTGCCATCCATCCACAGTCTTCGCAGTAGATCATAGGTATTGGTGTTCCCCAATATCTTTGTCTAGAAATTAACCAATCTCTTAATCTATAGTTTACTTTACTCTGTATTATACCCTCTTTACTGAAGGTTTCAACAACTTCTTTTATAACAGTTCTATTATGTTTACCATTAAATTCTCCTGAGTTTATCATAACCCCATCGCCTACATAAGCTTCTGTTAGATTATTAACGTCAACACTATCATCTTCAGGCTTTATTACCGGCAAAATATCTAAACCAAATTTTTTAGCAAACTCAAAATCTCTCTCATCATGTGCAGGAACAGCCATAACTGCACCTGTACCGTAACCCATTAGAACGTAGTCAGATACATATATAGGAATTTTTTTGCCATTAACTGGATTTTCTGCATAAATTCCTAAAAATACACCTGTCTTTTCTAGGTTAGTGCTAGATCTGTCTATTTCACTCTTCTTATTAGTTTCTTCAACATAGTTATTTAGCTTTTCTCTGACTTCATCGGAAAGATTTAATTCTTTTAAAAGGCTATGTTCAGGCGCAAGCACTACATAAGTTGTTCCAAATAAAGTATCAGCTCTAGTTGTAAATACTTTTATATTTAAATCTGTATTTTCTATTTTAAATAAAACTTCTGCACCGTAAGATCTACCTATCCAGTTTTTCTGCATGATCTTAACCTTACTAGGCCATCCATCAAGGTCATCAAGACCATCTACAAGTCTATCAGCATAATCAGTTATCTTTAAATACCACTGATATAGGTTTTTCTTTGTAACCTCTGTTCCACATCTTTCACAGCCACCATCAACAATCTGTTCGTTAGCAAGTACAGTAAGACAACTAGGACACCAGTTAACAGGGCTCTCCTTTTTATAGGCTAAGCCATTATTAAAAAATTGAATAAAAATCCATTGCATCCACTTGTAATAATCTTCATTGCATGTAGCAACTTGTCTGTCCCAATCGTAAGAAAGTCCAAGCTCTTTTAACTGCTCTGTCATCTCTCCCATATTTTCATAAGTCCATTTATCTGGAAGGTATCCATGCTTAATTGCAGCATTTTCTGCAGGCAAACCAAAAGCATCATAGCCCATTGGGTGAAGAACATTAAAACCTTTCATTTTCTTATATCTAGAGATAACATCTCCAATAGAGTAGTTTCTAACATGTCCCATGTGAAGCTTTCCTGATGGATATGGAAACATTTCAAGAACATAATATTTCTCTTTAGATTCATCTTCCTCTACTATATATATATTTGACTCTTCCCAAGCCTTTTGCCACTTTTTTTCTATAGCCTTAAAATTGTACACTTCTCTCATAACGACCTCCTAGTCAACTCGTTCACAATCCATCCATATTTTTTCTATATTGTATTTCTCTCTCATTTCCCTTGTAAGAATGTTTACAATGATGTCTCCAAAATCAAGAAGAATCCATCCTGCCTCTTTCTTACCTTCAACACCTCTAGGAAAAATATCCATTTTTTTGAAAGTATCCTCTACTTCATTAGCTAAGGCACCTAGGAGTCGTTCATTTGACGCTGAAGCTAGAACCATATATTCTGCCATAATAGTTCTATCCCCAATTCTTATAATTTCTATATCTTCACCTTTTCTGCTATCTAAGCTTTCTCTAGCTTTTATAGCCAATTCTCTAATTTCCATTTAATCCTCCTTTAACGGCTTTTTCAAACCATTTTAAAGCCTTATTGCTATCATCATCTATGTATGCATTTTTTCTTGATAAATAACTAAGAGTATGTTTAAGTGCTAGATAACACGCCATATCTAAATCTTTAAAAATCCATTTTCTAATATCTTCAACGCCATCGAAGCATCTGTTTTCTTCAACCATATCTGCAATGAAAATTATCTTTTCTTCTAAAGACATACTCTCTCTTCCAGTAGTATGATAAGAAATCATATTCACAATCTCATCATTTATATTGAAGCAATCTTTTATCAGGGCTGCACCAACCTTACTATGAGAAAGATTAGGTTTATTTATATACTTCTCATCGATTTCATAAAGCTCTATAAGATCATTTAATTCATACATGGGCAACTCTTTAGCTATATCGTGTCCTAGTGCAGCAACTTTAAGCATCATCAAATCAACTTTATAATGCTTGCCTAAATCTAAAGACAGTTTTAAAACACCTTCTATATGTCTCTTTCTTCTATCAGAAATATGATTTTCTATATATTTAGTAAGAGTTTTTGATATATCTTCAAGACTTATTTCTACATTTTCAGACACGTCTTTGTATCTAAAGTAATTTTTTCTGCCAGCAAATTGAGAAGTGTATATTTTATGCTCTCTGATGTATCTATCTACTGGTGGTGATACCAGGTGTGATATTGGGAGTCCATCTTCTAAGTTTTTTCTAATTTCTGTAGACGAAATGTGATATTTCTTGTTATCTACTTTCATTATAAGATTGGAATATTTACTTGATATTCTATTGATTGCTTCATCAAGTTCATCTTCTCTATATCCCGGTCTTGAGCCTATAAGGAAATGGTTTTCCTTTAAAAGGTCCTCAGCTTTCTCCCATTTTTCAATATTCAAGAACGCATCTGTTCCCAATAAAAAGTATAATTCAGTATCCTTATCAAGGGAGTTTTTTATCTCTCGCATAGTATCATATGTATATGACATACCTCTTCTTAGAAGTTCAATATTGCTCGCTCTTAGACCTCCAAAGTCACTTGATGCAGCTTGAAGCATTTCTAGTCTCATATGACCCGGCAGAGACTTTTTATCTACCTTAAAGGGCTGAAGCCTTGCTGGAACCAATATAACTTCATCTAGATTATACTGCCTCTTTGCATCTAGTGCCAAATTTATATGACCTATATGACATGGATCAAAGCTCCCACCCATAACAGCTATTTTTTTCATAATTTGCTCTATTTTTCAGTATTTAAACCTATTCCTAACTCCTCTAGCTGCTCTGCATCAACTGCTCCAGGAGCTTCCGATACCAAACACTGTGCAGACTGATTTTTAGGAAATGCCATAACTTCCTTGATAGATGATTCTTTTCTTAAAAGCATCACTAGTCTATCTAGACCGTAAGCAAGGCCTCCATGTGGTGGTGCTCCATACTTAAATGCTTCAATTAAGAAACCAAATTTTTCTTCAATTTCTTCGTCGCTTATACCTATAGCTTTAAACATAGCTTGCTGAACATCTCTATCGTGAATTCTTATAGATCCACCTCCTACTTCAACACCATTTAATACTATATCGTAAGCCTTAGCAAGTGAAGTATCAGGGTCTATATTTAAATTGTCTAAATCTATCTCCTTAGGTGATGTGAACGGATGGTGCATAGCATGATAGTTTCCAGTTTCATCATCCTTCTCAAACAGCGGGAAGTCTACAACCCAAAGAAGTTCATATTTACTATCATCCAATAGACCTAGTTCTCCTGCAATATGTCTTCTCAAGAAACCAAGTGTATCAAATACAACCTTGTTAGTATCTGCGCATATTAGAATTAAATCTCCAGAATTAGCTTCCATTTTATCAGCTATTACTCTAAGAGCATCTTGATCAAAGAATTTGTTTACAGAAGAAGAAATTTCCTCTTCTACCTTAATCCAAACGAGTCCCTTAGCGCCATAGCTTTTTGACATATCAATAAGTTTATCTATTTTCTTTCTTGTGTATTCTACATTACCATTATCAATCTTTATAGCACGTATACTGCCTCCAATATCAATAGCGTTTTTAAATACTTGAAAGTCAGTATCTGTGAATAGTTCAGTTAAATCTTTAAGTTCAAAACCAAATCTCAAGTCTGGCTTGTCGCTACCGTATCTTTCCATAGCTTCAGCAAATGGCATTCTTCTAAACGGTCTTGTTACCTCAACATCCATAAGCTCTTTAAATACTCTTTGAATGTATCTTTCATTTAATTCTATTACATCTTCAACATCAACAAAAGACATTTCAAGGTCAATCTGTGTAAACTCAGGCTGTCTGTCTGCTCTCAAATCTTCATCTCTAAAACATTTTGCAATTTGCATATATCTATCAGTTCCACCAACCATTAAAAGCTGTTTGAACATCTGAGGAGACTGTGGAAGTGCGTACATACTTCCTTTATGAACTCTAGAAGGAACCAAATAGTCTCTTGCACCCTCCGGAGTAGGTTTAATAAGCATAGGAGTTTCAACTTCTGTAAAACCATTTTCATCAAAGAAGTCTCTAGTAAGTTTAACAAGCTTATGTCTAAACTTAAGGTTGTCTTGCATATTTTTCTTTCTTAGGTCAAGATATCTGTATTTTAATCTCAAACTTTCATCAACATTATCATCATCCTTGATATATATAGGTGTAGTTTCAGCTTTATTATATATAACTAAATCACTACAGATAACCTCAATATCTCCTGTTGGTAAATCAGGGTTTTTAGAAGAACGCTCTACAACCTTTCCTTTTACTCCAACAACAAACTCGCTTCTTAAAGATTCTGCTAGTTGAAATAGGTTTTCATCAGTCTGAGTACTATCAAAGACTATCTGAGAAATTCCGCTCTTGTCTCTGATATCGCAAAATATAATTCCTCCAAACCTTCTATTCTTTGCAATCCAGCCATTTAAGACTACATCTTTACCGATATCTTCCTTTCTTAAATCTCCACACATGTGGCTTCTTTTCAATATGATGCTCATTTAAATCTCCAAACTATATATTAATTTTATTTATTTACATTGTTTAATATGTCCTCAACGGAGCAAGGTATTTCTCTTTGCTCTGAATCATTCATATCTCTTAGGATAACTATATTCTTGTTTATCTCATCCTCGCCTAAAATTGCAGTGAACTTAGCATTAGATCTATCAGCAAGCTTTAGTTGTCCTTTAAGACCTCTCTCCATCGTATCTAAAATAACTTTTAATCCAGCTTTTCTAAGAGGTGTAGCAAGAGAAATGGCTTTCTTTTTTGCTTCTCTTCCCATAAAGGCAATAACTAAGTCACACTGTTCTTCCTTAGGAATTTCAACACCTGATGCTTCTAAAACTAAAAGAAGTCTCTCTTTTCCCATTCCGAAACCTACTCCTGACATTTCAGGTCCACCTAGTTCTTCGCTAAGTTTATTGTATCTTCCTCCTCCACATACAGTTCCCTGAGCTCCTATAGTGTCTGTGGTAAATTCGAAAGCTGTCTTAGTATAGTAATCGAGTCCTCTAACTATTCTAGGATTAACCTTATAACTTATACCTTCAGCATCTAAATTTTCCTTTAAATCTTCAAAGTCACTGCTACAGCTTTCACATAAGTGATCTAGCATATTAGGTGCATCCTTAACAAGCTCCTGACATCCAGGGTTTTTACAATCTAAAATTCTCATAGGGTTTCTTTCAAACCTATCTTGACATGTAGGACATAAATCATCATATTTATCTCTCAAGAAATCCTTAAGGGCGTCTCTATGAGCAGGTTTGCATTCTGAACAACCAACTGAGTTAATCTCCAGATTAAGACTATCTATACCTAAATCTTTCATAAACCAATAAGCTAAACTGATGCTCTCACTATCTGCAAGCATTGAATCAGATCCCAAAATTTCAGTTCCAAACTGATGAAACTGTCTAAGTCTTCCTGATTGTGGTTTTTCATATCTAAAGCATGGAATATTATAATAAAGCTTAATTGGAAGAGGTTCACTGTAAAGTTTGTTTTCTATGATGCTTCTCATAGCAGATGCTGTACCTTCTGGTCTAAGGGTAAGACTTCTCTTACCTTGCTCCCAAGTATACATCTCTTTCTGAACTATATCAGTAGTATCTCCTACGCCTCTTATAAAAAGTTCAGTATGCTCAAATACGGGTGTTCTTATCTCACCAAATCCATAACTTTCACAAAACTTGCGAAATTTTTCTTCTATAAAATGCCATTTGTAGACTTCCTTTGGTAACAAATCTTTAGTTCCCTTTGGTGCCTTTGTTAACATCTTTTGCCTCCTTAAAAAACCTTTCAAGCTTGCGCTCTTTCATTTCGTCAATTCTTTTTATATATTCTGTATAGTTGCTCACATTGGCAACTCTTTCCAGTCTATCCTCCATAGGAAAATAAAGCTTTGATATTCCTCCAGCTCCTAAGGCTAAAATAGACTGATTTTCTTCCATTATTCTAAAATTGTATACGCTCCCTTTACCTTTTTTAGCAAAGCCAACATTTTCTCCCAGACCCAACATATTTTTCTGTCTATACATATAGTACGGGCTATAGCCGCTCTCTTTCATAAGGTCGTAGGTATATTCGAGCATATTCTGAGTATCAAACTCCTTTTCATACTGATAATCTTTATTATCTTGGTTCAACTTTGAACTTCTTTTCATAGATAAAGTATGAACAGTTATATTTTCAGGAGAAAGCTCAATTATTTTTTTTAGACTTTTTTTATAATCATCCAAACTCTCATTTGGAAGACCTGCTATAAGATCACAATTGATAACATCAAAGCCTATTTCTCTTGCTAAAAGAAAAGCATCTATCATGTCTTTTGCGCTATGATTTCTTCCAATATTCACAAGCGTACTATCATTTAAAGTCTGAGGGTTTATGCTAATTCTCTCAATCCCATATTTTTTTATCGACTTTAACTTTTGCTCATCTATAGTATCAGCTCGTCCGGCTTCAACAGTAAATTCTACACATTTTGTCAAATCAAAGTTCTTATAAACACTCTCAAGAAGAATGTCCATCTGATTTGCACTAAGAGATGTAGGTGTACCTCCTCCAATATATACACTTTCTACATAAAGCTTGGTATTTTTAAGCTCATTAGCACAAAACTCAATTTCTCTTATTAAAGCATTTAAATACTCTTCAACATCGTTTCCCTTTGCTACATTAGATGTAAATGAGCAATAATGACAACGACTAGGACAAAATGGAATGCCTATATAAAGCCCTAAACTATTATCGTCTACGTATGGGAAACTTTCTTCTTGAAAAGAAAATATCTCTTTAACTAAGTCTAGTTTTCTACTGCTTAAAAGATAATCTTCTTGCATTCTTAGACTTGCAGATTTTATATCATTATCGGATGTTTTTTCATCACCTGTTATACCTTTTAGATATGTTCTAAAAAGACGAACTGGTCTAATGCCGGTCATAGTTCCCCACGGTGATTTTTTATCCAGCATGGTAGATAAATCTACATAAATCTCCCTGCTTAGAAGATTATTATCATCTCTGTAAATATATGAGAAACATTTATCGTATTTTTCTCCATTCAAATTATCTTTGATAAATATATCTTCTTCAGCGATGCTTATATTCCTGCTTCCATTATTATCTTTCTCATCAAGTACTATAATAAATTCGTCTGGATTTAAAAATACCTTGATAAGTTCTTCGAATCTGTGAACCTTCTTTAAGTTCTCTATTCTAATTCTATACAAAAGGGTTATGCTCCTTTTCATATCCTATAGTAGTTGTTCCCATATGACCCGGGAAAACTTTAACATCATCATCTAAAGTAAAAAGCTTTTCCTTTATGCTTTTCACAAGAGTAGGCATTGAACCTCCATAAAAGTCTGTTCTGCCTACTGAAGAATGAAATAAAGTATCTCCACTAAATAAGGCTTTATCAACCTTAATGCACATTCCACCTTTGCTATGACCAGGTGTCTTTATAAACAAAAGCTCCATATTACCTATTTTCATAGTATCCATATCATCTACTATTACATCAGGAGAAAAAGTAATGCTTTCACCAAAGTCGGCTGACATATTTATGCGACTGTTTTCAAACATCTCAACCTCTTCTTCAGTCCCAACAATCTTAGCTCCTGTAACAGCCTTAACCCACTCTACTCCACCTATGTGATCAACATGACCATGAGTAAGTATTATATATTCTAAATCTATGTTATTTTCTTTTATAGTCTGCTCTATTTTGGGGCTGTAACCACCCGGATCAACAATAAATCCCTTATTGGTTTCTTCATCCCAAACCATATAGCTATTTACCTGCAAAGGTCCTGTAGCCATCTTAACAATCTTCATTAATTCACCTATATATTTACTTTCTTTATTCATCTAATTAACTTCTATAAACCTCATATACTCCTGAAATACCTTTGAGAGCATTCATAAGTTTACCGATTTGGCTAGTATTTGATAGCTCCAGCAAAATATCTATCTTTGCTGTTGATTCACTATCCAGCTTAGTATTTAGCCCTGTCATATTAATATCTGCAGCATCGAAAATTTTAGATATATCTAAAATCAATCCTCTTCTATCTTCAGCTACAATAGTTATGCTGCCTTCAAATATCTCGCCGTCCTCTTGTTGCCACTGAGCTTCTATTAGTCTCTGTTTTTCTGTAAGCGGCAAACTCACTATATTAGGACAATCTTTTCTATGGATAGAAACTCCTCTACCCTTTGTAATAAATCCTACTATATCGTCACCTGGAACAGGATTGCAACATCTCATAAGTCTAAAAGACAGACCCTCCATACCTTTTATCGTAACTCCTGTAGATTTATTTTTACTAACCCTTTTCTTTTTAACCTTTACTTCTGCCTTAGGCTCCTCAAGTTTGAGGTTGTGCTTTTCAAGTTCCTGCTTATGAATCTCGAAAAGCTTCGTAGCCATATTTCCAATAACATTTCCTCCGCTAGAAAGCTGCATGTAAAGTTCATCGCTATCTCTTAGAGAAAGGTCTTTAACAAGTCTGGAAATATAAGCATTTTTCATTATCTCTTTAGGTTCGTACCCCTTCTTTCTTATATACTTATCTAGGGCTACTTTACCTTTTTCTACACCATCATCCTTATTTTCTTTTTTTAGCCATTGTCTTATCTTAGTTCTTGCTGTAGGACTCTTAACGATTTTTAACCAATCTATAGATGGTCCTGCAGCATTATTAGAAGTGATGATTTCTATAATGTCTCCATTTTCTAGTTTATGGTTTATAGGTACCATTTTGCCATTTACCTTAGCACCTATAAATTTAGCTCCTACCTCCGAGTGCACCTTAAATGCAAAGTCAAGAGGGGTAGCACCTGCTGGAAGCTCCATCGCCGTTCCTTTTGGAGTAAGTACAAATACCTGATTTTCAAATAAATCCATCTTGAGAGCTTCTAAAAACTCCGTAGGATTATCTAAGTCCTTCTGCCATTCTAATGACTGTCTAAGCCAAGAAAGTTTCAACTCCTCTTTATCTTGGTCTATACCTTCTTTATACTTCCAGTGGGCAGCTATACCATACTCTGCAACCTTGTGCATCTCTTCAGTTCTTATTTGAATCTCAAAAGGTATTCCACCATCTCCGATTACTGTGGTGTGTATGGACTGATACATATTGGATTTTGGAACTGCAATAAAATCTTTGAATCTTCCAGGAACAGGAGTCCAAATTGAGTGAACTATTCCAAGAGCAGAATAACAATCCTTTACAGTATCAACAATTATTCTTATAGCAGTTAAATCAAAAATTTCATCAAACTGCTTGTCTTTGTATTTCATTTTTTTATAGATGCTGTAAAAGTGCTTAGTTCTACCATAAATCTGATGATCAATTCCTGATTCACTTAACTTATTATCTAGTTTATCAATAATATCGTTTAAAGGAGCCTCCATCTGAGCCTTCTTTATCTCTACTTTGTTTTGTATATCAGCATACTCCTCAGGCCAAAGGTATTTAAGACAAGTATCTTCTAGTTCAAACTTTATAGAGAAGATTCCCAGTCTACTAGCCAAAGGTGCATATATATCAAGAGTTTCTATACACTTTTCTCTTATTTTGTTAGCTGTCATATAGTTTATTGTTCTAAGGTTATGAAGTCTATCAGACAGCTTTATTATAAGAACTCTTATATCTTTTGACATAGCTAAAAACATCTTTCTAAGAGTTTCAGCCTGTCTTTCCTCTTTATTTTCAAAAGCTAGAGAACCTATCTTTGTAACCCCATCTACTAACAGGCCTACATCCTCTCCAAACTCTTCTACAAGTTCTTCCTTTGTATATTCAGTATCTTCAACTACATCGTGCATAAGACCAGCTATGAGAGTATCTTCATCCATTCCAAGCTCAGCTAAAATATATACAACAGCAATAGGGTGAGTTAAATATGGCTCACCCGATTTTCTCATCTGTCCTCTATGCATTTTTTCTGCTATATCATATGCTACTCCTAGCCTCTCTGTATCATACGAAGGGTTTATAGCTAATACATTCTCTAAAAACTCTTCTCTGGTCTCCATGATATTTCCCATAGTTTATACTTGTTCCTTAACTTTCTTCTCTGCTTTTACATATTTTTTCTTAGATGTTTTCTTGCCTTTTGATTTCTGCTTTTCATATCTTGACATTCTCGCTTTTTTAGATAGTTCATAATATATAGGACTGCACATAAATATTGATGATAGACATCCAACACCTATACCAACCATAAGAGGAACTATGAACTCTCTCAAAGCATCTGTTGTCATTATATACATAGGAATCATTACTACCAAAGTCGTAACTGTTGTCATAATAGATCTTCCTAGAGTCTGATTTATAGACTTATCTATTATTTCTTCTTCAGAACCTCTCATGTAATGATTGTTTTCCCTAATTCTGTCGAAAATAACGATTGTATCGTTGATAGAGTAACCTACTACTGTAAGAATACCTGCAATAAATGGGTTGTTAATTGTAACCCCAAAGATTGCATAGAATGCAATTAACACAAGCACGTCATGAAGTACACCAAATAAAGAGGCTGCTCCAAACTTCCACTCTTTAAATCTTATTCTAATATAGATTAGCATACCTATCGCTGCAAAGATTATTGCTTTTATGGCATTGCCCTGAAGCTCTTTTCCAACTGTTGGACCAAATAGTTCCTGAGCTAAAACACCGTCTTCAGCTATGCCAAACTGATCTTTAATATCATCTATCAGCTCACCTCTCTTGGTGTTATCGAGAGAAGTTACTGTTCTTATTATTATTTGTTCCTGATTTTCACCGCCGTATATAACTTCTGCATCTATATCCTTGTCTGATATAAGCTTTTCCATTTCAGAAATTTCAATTTTCTTGCCCATGTCAAGCTGTATCATTGTACCACCAGTAAAGTCTATACCGTAGTTAAAACCTTTTATACCTGCAAATCCAATACCTAGAGCTATTACTAAAGCTGATACTATATAGTAAATCTTTCTTCTCTTCATAAATCCAAATTCTCTCTTTGGCGCTTCATTATTGTCATCTTTAACACCAAAGAATGATTTTTTAGAGAAGTACTTTGTTTCTGCAAATAATCCTAAATATAGCTGAGTTACTACAACAGCTGTAAACAAGCTAGCAATAATACCTATCAACAGCGTCCATGCAAAGCCCTTTACCGCACTTGTCCCTATCTGGTAAAGAATTACTGCTGCTATAAGTGTTGTAACTTGAGAATCTATAACTGTGCTCATAGCCCTTTTGAAGCCAGTTTGTACAGCTACTCTTGGACTTTTGCCAGCTCTGATTTCTTCTTTTATTCTTGAGAATATTACTACGTTAGCATCTACAGCCATACCTACAGACAAGATAATACCTGCTATTCCTGGTAAAGTTAAAACACTTCCCATTAGAGCTATTGCAGCAATTATTATTAGAACATACATAAGCAAAGCTATATCTGCAGCAAGTCCCATAATTCTATATCCTACTAGCATAACTATTAAAATAATAGCTATACCAATAATACCAGCCTTAACACTCTGCGAAAAAGCATCGAAACCGATCTTTGCACTCTGTACAGAAGAAGTTACTTCTTCTAAAGGTGCTGGTAGAGCTCCTCCTCTTATAAGCGCTGCTAGTTGTGTAGCTTCCTCTTTTGTGAAATTACCTGTAATTTCAGATTTTCCACCACTTATTACTTCATTTACAACTGGACTTGATATTATCTGATCATCTAGCCAAATAACAATTGCTCTGTTTGATATACTTGGATTTAAGCTAGAAACTGCGCCTGAAACAGCTTTCTTAGTTCCCTCTTCAAAAGCTGTAGCTCCATCCTTATCAAATTCTAGGCTTACTGCATAACCTTTTTTTCCCTGAGAAATTGATGCATTTTTAACCTGTCCACCATCAACAACTACAGAACCGTCAGCTAGGGTAAATTTTAATTGTGCTGTCTTACCGATCTGAGCTATCGCTTCTTCCGCATTCTTTGCACCCGGAAGCTCTACTCTAACTCTTTTATTACCCTCTACTCTAACATCTGCGTTGCTTATGCCAAGATTATCAACTCTTCGACTAATGATTTCTTTAGTCTGATTCATAAGCTTTCTAAGTTCCTCGCCTTCCAGGTCAGTTTTCGCTTCCATAACAACGTAAACTCCACCTTTAATATCAAGGCCTAGTTGGATTTTATCCTTTAGAGGATCTGAGCCTATTCCATTTATCATAGCAAACCATCCTACAAATAAGGCTACTATCATAAAAAGTGCTAAAATCTTCTTAAAATTATTCTTCATACCTTTCTCCTCGTTCTAATTTAATATCCTTATATTATACCTTAAATAATGCGTAAAAATCAACACTCTAAGAAGGTGAGTGAAGCATTTTTACAAAAATAAAAGAGACCAAGTAAAACACTTAGCCTCATATAACTTCATTTTAAATTTTAAATAAAAATATATGAAAAGAAATCATATATTTTATTCAGCATCAGAAGGCTGAACTTCTTCTATTTCAGCATCTAAAATGCCATCATCTTCCTTCTTTAATCTCTTTGGTTTAGAACTGTTAGATGAGCTAGTTGCCCCTGAAGATTTAGAAACTTTACCTGTAACAATCTGAGATACAGCCCACTTTGTTATTTCCATCTTCAGCTTATCAGCACCAACCTGGATTACTAAACTATCTTCTTTAACCTTAACAACTTTGCCATGAATACCACCTATTGTTATGATAGTATCACCTGCTTTAAGTGAAGATCTCATATTAGTTAGTTCCTTTTCCTTCTTTCTCTGCGGTCTGATAAGAAGAAAGTACATTACTGCTATAAGAAGTAGTAATGGTAGTATTCTTATTAATAAATTCTGATCCATAAATGCCTCCTAAATTATAATCCTTTGGTGCTGGCGATGGGGGTCGAACCCATACGGTGTTGCCACCACGGGATTTTGAGTCCCGCACGTCTGCCAATTCCATCACGCCAGCATAACGATATAATTGTATTATATATTTATTCATTAGTCAACCGCTAATAGTAGTAATTGTTAAATTTAAAGAGCACAGCTTCCTTCCAAATGCTGTGCTACATATCCTTTTATAAAATTATTTTATTTTTAGGAATTTTAACTTTAAAAACTGACCCTTCATCTACTTTACTGTGTATTGATAATTGTCCACCAAATAAAGATGCTGTATGCTTAACTATCGATAGACCCAGACCTGTTCCATCAACAACTCTAGCTCTAGACTTATCAACGCGATAAAATCTTTCAGTTATTCTATCGATTTCATCTTCTTTTACACCTATACCATCATCTCTAACAGATATGATAAAATATCCTTCTTCTTTTGATGTTTCAAGCCAAACGTGTCCATTCTCCTTACCATACTTTACAGCATTTTCCACTAAATTAACCATCATTTGCTTGAATCGGTCAACATTGCCGGACAACTTACAATCTTTAGAAATATTATTCTCTATGGTTATCTTCTTTCGCTCTGCTATAGGCTTTATCATTTTGATAACCATTTCGCTTTCCTCTCTCACAGAGAAAATACTTTCTACTTGATTCTTAGAGTTTTCTATATGAGAAAGCGTCAGTATATCTTCTATCAATCTATTTAGTCTTGCCGTTTCATCAGCTATTATACCAAGAAATTTAATTCTTGCATCCTTGTCATCTATTGCGCCATTTTGAAGTGTTTCTACAAATCCAGATATAGAAGTAAGAGGCGTCTTTAGCTCATGAGTAACATTTGTAACAAATTCTGTTCTCATCTTTATAGCTTCTTTATTCTCTTCTCTAGCCTTTTCAAAATTATCTTTTGCAACCTCAATATCCTTATTAATAAGCTTGAAAGCTATAAAAAAAGTTACAGCCATCAGAGTAGCTGATAAAAAGAAAATACTCATTATATCTTCTTTAAGAAGTAAAGCGATAACAGATATTATAAAGGCATCAATTAAGCCTAGAAAGAAAAATTTTATCTTTGTTTCCATTTATACCCTCTACCTCTAACTGTTTCTATATAATCCTCTTCTCCACCAGCATCACAAATTTTCTTTCTTAAATGCCTTATATGTACGTCAACCGTTCTTATTTCACCCATATAATCGACTCCCCAAACAATGTCAAGAAGTTCATTTCTTGAATAGACCTTATTGCTGTTGTCCATTAACAACGTCATAATCTCATATTCTTTAAAAGTTAAGTCAATAGGTGTTCCTTTTATTTTTACCATAAAATTATTTCTGTCAACTGTAACATCTAAATTGTCATCATTAATACTTTTAGCCATATCAAGATTGAGTTCGCTGCTTCTTCGTAAATTAGCATTAACTCTAGATATAAGTTCCTTTATGCTAAATGGTTTAGAAATATAATCATCTGCTCCTATATCAAGACCTTTAACCTTGTCTTCTTCCTCACTCTTTGCGGTAAGCATAATTATAGGTGTGTTGATTTGAGATCTTCTCAGCTCTTCACATACTTGATATCCATCTTTTCCCGGTATCATAATGTCTAATATGATTAAATCAGGCTTTTGTCTATAGGTCATAGTAATACCTGTAATTCCATCAAAAGCCTGAATAATTTCATATCCTTTTAGCTGTAGATTATATTTTATCAACTCATTTATATTTATTTCATCTTCAACTATAAGTATTTTTTTCATATTTCTTTTAAACCTTAACTGCTTTAGCTTCTTGAGATTTAATCTCCTTTTTCATATAGTGACCTTTTAATACTGCGTCAGCTATATTGTAACAACTATCAGCTGTTCTCTCAAGGTTATGAATAACATCAAGATAAGTAACAGTTACAGCAGGTGTACAAATACCGTTTTCCAGTCTGCTCATATGATCTCTTCTTAGGTTCTGCTCTACTGCATTTACGTGATCTTCCTGTTTTATTACCTTTTCAGCCGTGCTCTTACTACCAGTTTCTAGAGTTTTAAAAGTATCGCTCATCATTTCGTCAATTAAGTCAAAGTAGCTGTATATTTCATTATATGCTTCGTTAGAAATATTATATTTATTTCTAACTTTTTCTCTAGCAAGATAAACAATATTCTTGCTGTAGTCACCCATATGTTCAACATCACTTGCAACGTGGAACAGAGCGGCAACTGTCTGCTTCTGATATTCTGTTATACCTTCACTTGATAAAATTTTAGAAAGATATTTTACAATTTCTTCTCTAAGATGATTTACTATATCATCCATTTCTAATACAGTACTTACTTCTGTTAAATCACCTGATATAAATGCTGTTTTAGATTTTGAAATCATATCTCTAACCATATCTCCACTTCTAACTAGCTCCTGAATAGCTAAGTGAATAGCAAATATAGGCTGACCAATAACTTTATCATCTAAGAATATAGGCTCTGTTTCGAGAGCTTCTTTTTCCTCACCTGGAACAATCTTAGTAACAACTTTTACCAATAACCAAATGAACGGTAGGAATATAACAGTACAAGCTACGTTAAATAGCATGTGAGAATTTGCAATCTCTCTCGCTATAACACTAACTTCGCTTCCTGAAGGTGATAAGTAGTGTATAAACTTTGAAATTTGTGGAATAAACCATATGAAAATCAAAGTTCCGCCTATGTTGAATATCGTATGAGCTACTGCTGTTCTCTTAGCATTTACTGATGCCCCAACAGATGCCATAAGAGCTGTTATTGTAGTACCTATGTTACTACCAAATAATATAGGAAGAGCACCTGTTAATCCAATTACTGAAGTAGTTCCATCAGCAAGTGGAGTAGCTGCTAAATTTTGTAGCACAGCGATTACTGCCGATGAAGATTGAATTAACATTGTTATAAGCGTACCTACAACTACACCTAAAACAGGTATATCAGCAACCTTTGTCATCATTTCTGTAAATACAGGTAAGGTTGCTAGAGGTTTCATTATATCACCCATAGTATTTATTCCTACAAATAATAGACCAAAACCAAATAATACTTGTCCAATATCTGCAACTTTTTCCTTATTCTTAACGAAGAACATCATTACAAAGCCAATAAATACAAATATCCAAGCATAATCCCCTATGTCGAACGCTATAAGCTGTGCTGTTATTGTAGTACCTATATTAGCACCTAGTATAACACTTATCGCCTGTGGTAGCTTCATAAGTCCTGCGCTTACAAATCCTATAACCATAACTGTTGTTGCACTAGAACTCTGTAAAACAGCCGTAGTTAAAGCACCTGCTAAAACACCGAGAATCGGGTTAGCTGTTAACATAGAAAGAATATTTCTCATTCTGTTACCAGCTGCCTTTTGAAGACCTTCAGACATCAGGTTCATTCCGAAGATAAATACAGCCAAACCACCTAAAAGAGTGGTTATAACAACAAACATATTTAATTCCATTTTCACCTCTCCAAATTTTAACTAATTAAATAACAAAGTTATTTTACAACAAATTTATAAGAGAAATGTTAAATTTATGTTAAATATATATTTTATTTGTATAAACATTCTTAATTATAATTTAAAAAATTATATCAATAAGTCTGTTAACATCACTAGAAAAACTGGTATCCCTTCTTATATCTATCTTATTATCATATGATAGGAACGCTTCGTCATCCTTTCTTATTCTTAAAACATCTTTTTCTTCTAAACTTTCTTCATCTTCTAAAGTTTCCTCTTTAAAAAACTCCTCTGCTAACGATGGAATATAAGAAAAATTTTCTACTGTTATTATTCTGCTATCTTCAAAGCACATATAACTTATATATGCCTCATCCGTAACACTCTTATCTTTTGTAATAAACAAAATTTTATGGCTTATGCTGGTTAAAAACTTTGCTTTATTAGAAGTATCAAAGCCTATATCAAATACTATATTTTTGAAAAGTTTCATGGAAATGATATGGTTTATAAATGTTTCGAAATTCTCTTGTGATAACTCATATATTTTATTAGTAAATGTGTTGACGTTAAAATAATTTAGCCCAAAATCATCCCTTTTTATATATGAATCAATGGAAAAGCAATACCTAGCATCTCCATAAAACATATGATAAAGAAACTCTCTAATGTTATTGCTCCTATTCCATGGGAAAAAATATCTTTCCTGGTGAATGCTTCCCAAGCTTATATATAATGTATCCTCATCTTCTAAAAGAGCTAGTTCTCTTGCGACAGATAAACTTATACTGCTACAGCCTGCTCCACCAAAGGATGAGACTACACTAAATATTTTGCAATCATGTTCTGATGATAGGTGTCCTCCGATATAATTACCTGTCACAAAACTATATCTTTGTAGCGATCTATTTATTAAGTCACTAATTTTAGAAAATTTGTATATCTCATTTTTATTCAAAATATTTGTCTCTTCTACCAGTCTAAGGATTACATATTGTGAACTTTCATCAAAATAACTATTAACTTTTTCTTCTAGTTCTAAACATTGAGTATCACAGCTTTGATCCATAAGAATAATTTTGAACTTTTTCAGATCATTCCTTGATATATTAAAAGTTTTATCAGAGGATGCATCTTTAATTATTTCTTCCAGTTCATATGAACCTATTCTGGTCATCTTAAGCCTACTCTTCATTTTTCTAATGCAGTCTGTTAATCGCTCACCATAAGTATCATCATCTGTAATTAAAAGAATATGTACTTTATTCATAAAAATCTCCTTTTTTCAAAGGTTATCACTGTTTCTATAAGTCATCAATATTCAAATAAAAAAAGGTTTTTAAAAGACATTTTTATATCTTTAAAAACCTTATAATCATTATCAGCTTAATCTGTGCTTACTGTTTCACTGTTTCGGCACCTCTCTCTTTTTTTACTTCAAGGCTATCCACCTGTAAGAAAAGATTATAATACCCATCTTCTCCCTCTTCTATCAGAGGCTTTCCTTGAACTCTTATCCAGTCGTTCTCTTTTGGTAATTGACCATCATATCTTAAAAAGAAGCCTCCCCATCCATCGTTACCACAACAACCTGGTCCTTTTCTATAAACAACCGGCATTTTAGGTGAGTCTTCACTTACCTGAAACTCT
>CAMCQA010000011.1 GCA_945876935.1 uncultured Clostridia bacterium
TTCTGTACAAACAGATATTCCTATATCTAAAGTGATAGTATCTGCTTGCATTGTAACATGGTTCATTCCACAGGCTTTGATAGATGGTACGCTACTATTGGGTGCTTTCAAAGCAACACTTGCTTATGGGCAAGACATGTTATTTGTAACCGGTTTTGCATCTGCCTCCATAATATGGTTCTTAGGTCTTTCAACTTTTATATCTTTCTTTAGCTCAAAGCTATCAGATAAAACTCTTAAGATAATTAATATTGTATGTGGATTCATTATACTTTTCTATGGATCAAAACTTATCTATAGCTTTATCAAAATAGCTGTTTAGCTTAATTTTATAAATATAAAATGCACATCACATCTTAATATGTGGTGTGCATTTATCGTTTAAATAATCTTATTTTTTATCTTTTCTATTATATCTGGAACTGCCTTTGAAAGCTGATCGTATGTTATTTTAAAGTCTCCTGTGTACCAAGGGTCTGCCACATCCCCTACTTGATATTGAGATACATCTGATACTTTAAAAATCTTATTATCACAATCTTCTTTAAAAATATATCCTATATTTCTTATATTGTTGCTATCCATGCATATAAAATAATCCCAATAGTCATACTCTCTTGCTTCCAAACGTCTAGCCTTTTTTCCATCTAAATGCTTTAAAGGAATCTCCTTTTCTTGAAGCATTTTCATAGTTCTTCTATCTGGAGCATTACCTATTTCTTCATAGCTTGTTGCTGCTGATTCTATTTTGAACATGTCTTTTAAATTATTTGCTTCGATATATTGTTTTGCTATCGCTTCTGCCATTGTTGAACGACATATGTTACCGTGGCAGATGAAAATTATTTTTTTCATTGTTTCTAACCTCTACTCACTTAATTATATATTTTCTTCCTCTACCTTTTCCTTTAACTGCAACCATACCTTTTTTCTATCATCGCTTTCAGAAACTATGTTGTTTTTGATTTGCCAAATGAAGCATAAGGTACAATTTAACTTATCAGTTTTAGCATTGTCTTACTTAAAAGTTTGTATATTGCTTTTTCTATCTCTAAAACTTACTTATCCTTATCTTTAAATATAAACTACATCTATTGCCTTTTCATATACTTCTAATTCCAGTATGCTATAAAAAAGTAGATTGTAAATTTTTGCGATTGATTTTGAGTGTATTTTTTATTATTAAACTCTTATCAATATGATTTTATTATATTGATAATCAATCGTAAAATCAATTATAAAACTTCATCATTTGAGAAACTATATATTTTCAATGTAGTTTTTATCATTCTAAAAACATATTAGCCTTTAAAATATCTTATAGTGTATAATTACATTAATTACAGAAAGGAATATTATGAGTAAGATTTTCTTAAGAACAAAATATGATAACGAAATGAAAATGAATATACCTCATAGCCATAATATGGCAAATGCAATGTATGGCTTTAGAGATTTAGGAGCTGAAATAGTACCTTACTTTTATCTAAAAGATATCTATAATAAAGTTACAAAAGATGATATTGTTATAGATTACGTTCATCAGTGCAATGAGGTATTAAAAAAGTTCAATATATTCCCAAATATTCCTGATTATCCAAAAGAGCTAGAGCATTTCCTTGGTAGAAAATTATGGAGAGATACAATAAATAGCTTTTCTAGTGATGAAAACAAATGGTCCT
This sequence comes from uncultured Clostridia bacterium, assembly GCA_945876935.1. GTDB lineage: Bacteria > Bacillota > Clostridia > Peptostreptococcales > Anaerovoracaceae > Gallibacter. The sequence continues at coordinate 1,683 of CAMCQA010000011.1, forward strand.
ATGGATACTTTATAAAACCTACTAAAGAAAAATTATTTACTGGCAAAGTTGTAAAAAGCATAAATGATTTGATAGGTTGTGGGCATTATGATGACAATTATGAAATTATTGTTAGCGAGCCTTTAGACATACTAGCAGAGTGGAGATGTTTTATATTGTACGATGAAATTATAGATGTAAGGTCATACGGTTCATGGATAGATTCTACTAAAAAATCATATTTGTATCATTACGATTCAAATGTTTTAGAGGCAATGATAAATGCATTTTCTGTATGGAAAGATCGCCCTATGGCTTGTAGCATGGACATATGTTTTACAAAAGAAGGAAAAACATTACTTGTTGAATTAAACGATGCCTATGCCTTAGCATCCTACGGCTTACAAAACATTCAATATGCCAAACTAATATCTGCAAGATGGAGTCAGCTACTAGGAGTTTCAGACCCTTATCGATTCTATTAACTATAAAAATATGCTAAGAATACAACAATACAAAAAACATCCTCCCTACCCATTTAAGTAGAGAGGATGTTTTCATCTCAGTCAAGGATTATTTATAAACATCCTGTACAAAGTCATCTGTAGATCTTAAGTAAGCACTAAATATTTTTCTCTTTAATTTCCATAAAGAGTTTTCTCCTCTTGCAAGAGTCCTATCTAGCTCTGCTCCAAGAACTTCTTTTAGCTTATCGTAAGAATCTATGGTAATATCCTGTCCATTATGGTTTATTGTTACTGCTTTTAATTGATTTCTCTTTTCATACCTCTGTCTGAACATTTCCTTCTTAAACGACTTCATATCCTGGAATTCTCCATTTGATATCTTATTTATAACAAATGGGTCTGTAACCTTAGGAAGCCCTGCCGCGATAGCTTCGCTCTTAAGCTTATTGGAAACATATGGAATAAATCCATCATCCCATCCCTTATATGCTAACATCTCAAATGACATTCTTCTAAACATCAGGTCTCCAGCTGCTCCATCAGGGTTTTCGCCACCTGAGAATATAGGTGCAAACATGTATGACAAATAATAACCATTTGTTTTTAGGAAGTTAAAATTATCAATGTCACCCTTTCCATATAGTCCATCAGCGATGATATCATTATCAATTAAATCATTAACAGATGTAAGAACTGCATTTGGATCCAAAGCGACTCTCACATTTCCTGAGTTATGAGCATTATAAGTAGTAATCTTATTAAACCACTTAGTATATACACTCTGCCCTTTATCCAGAACTAGCTCAGCTTCTGCATAATCCATAGTATAAACTAGGTCAAAAGTTTTTCTCATGTAATCAGCTAGCTTCTCACGAGTATTGATTCTTTCAGGAGAAGCGTTAATAACTCTATCTGGATGATCCTTTCTATCGCTGAAATCAAACATTGAGTTAATTCCAAATCTAGTGTCATCAAAGTTATGAGGAACATGAAGCATGCCGTATGCAAAATATTCAGCTCCTATATCGTTTCTTCTTCCATTACCATTAAAGAAAACTCCTCCATCGTTATTATGCACCATCTCGTGAGAGAATGTACCTGTTCCCCAAGGGTTTAAAAGAGAATCATTTACGAAGTGTACTAGTATACCATTTGCATAAGCACCAGAATTATTAGGGCCATACCATCTTTGGATCGGCAAGAAGAAGTCCTTCATTGCCTGATTTGGATTATCTTTATTTAGCCAGCTTCCTCTAACATTGTATCCATCCCAAGAAGTTAAATCTCTTATCAACTTAGTTTTATGGTTATCATCTACAATGTTATACCAGAAATTATAGAAGTTTCTCTGTCTTTCAGTCGCTTTATCAACCTCAGCCTTCAGTTCCTTTAATCTAGTCTGGTAAGCATCTGGATTGCTCTCTTTCGTATTCATATCCATATATCTATCGAACATACCAAAATGTATTCCGTTTGCAGTAGCAACGATATATATACCTTCCTGCGCAGATAGAAGTGGCAATACCATAGAATTATAAACCCTATTTTCAATCATCTTATCGTAAACCTTAACGATATGCTCATTATTTTCACCAAGATTTGCCTCTCCGATATATGCTTTTGTAGAAGCTTTGAACCACTCATTCATAGTAGAATAATTTGAAAGCTTTTCATTCATTACCTTAAAGTAATCAAACAGGCTGCCTCTTTCTCCAACCTCGGACATTACCATCTTGTAAGTATATGGATTTGTATTTGCTAACAACTCATTATATCCTGCTTTCCCTAACTTTATTAGCCAGTCAACAGCTTCAACGTTACTACCATTGAATTCCTGATTGAATGTAACCAAATCCTTGATGTTTACATCTTTAAAGTTTATTGGATACCACTTCTGAAGATATGTGATAGCCATCATTATGTATTCTTTGTTTTCTACTATTCTATCAATCTCATAGCTAGATATAGCGTTTTCGCTTACATTTATCATCTTATCTCCTGCTAAAAGATTTCTAAGGGTAGCAGGAAGCTGAGTTTTTAATTCATTGAAAGTATCTTCTAAATAAAGTTCTTTCATCTTCTGCTTTATAGCCGCAGTTTTAGCATCTTCATTAGCAAATGTATCAGTATCACTGTAAACACCTAGCTTTTTCGCCAGAATATCAGAGTTATATTCAATAGTTGAAAATTCATTTACAAGCTGATCAATCTGAGAGTTGTATGTATCAACAAATATATCAGGTGTATATATTATTCCTAAATCTTCAACGTTATATTCTGGTACATACTTATTAAAGTTACCTGTATATAAAATATTGAAGTATTCAACCATTCCACTATCATAATTTACCATAACTCTATTTATATCATCCGGAGTGTTGATAGAAGTTATGATTTTATTATCTTTCATAGGAGTTATTGAAAGAATCTTTTTTACTTTTACATTAGAGTTATCTGCAACCTTAGCAGCATACTTTTCAATCTGTTCTTTATTGTAAAAAGGAATGAACTTTTCAACGTTTTTATATACTATATCATCTGTTTTATAAGTAGCTCTAAACTTGTACTCATCTTTATATTTAGTAGTATCATCCAGTGTGGCTGTAATTCCATAAGAATCAAGTTTTGCCTTGGCTTCATCCATAGATATATTTCCATCAGAGAAATTGTATTCGCTTCCACTTGCAAGTCCATCTATAGTGTATATGTTTCCTGTTCTCTTATCTCTGTTATCACCACTATCTCCATATACCTTATTACCACCTATTACAGTAGCACCAGCTACGCCATTATCTACTCTACCACTCCACCATAAACTTCCAACTATACCTCCAGTTTGGCTTGATGTTCCTCTATTTGTAACTGTACCTAGCACAAATACATTTGATATTCTTGCATAATTATCAGCTGCTTTTCCAGCTATGCCACCAGCTCTACCGTGGTTAGATGTTGCATGTATCTGTATATCTCCATCTACATAGGCTTTATTTATCTTTCCGCCAACTAGTTCTCCTGCTATTCCTCCAACGTTAGTTCCATAAGAGTTCGAAGTGTTTAAAGAAGTTAAAGATTTAACCTTACCCTTGAAAACAACATCCTCAATCTTTCCGCCTCTAGCACTTGAAACAATACCGCCTACATTGCCATTTCCATATACACTTCCTGAAACTGCCACATTGCTTATAGTAGAGTCAATAGAAGTTATAGCTAGTGCACCTGCAGCATTTCTATTTGTAACGTTTGCATCTTTTAAGTCTAGATTTTGAATTGTAGCATTTTTAATTGTGTTAAATAGTGGCTTCACTAAATCTAAAATAGCAAATGAACTTTCACCATTTTGACCATATAATTTACCTGTAAATTCAATATCATCTAAATAAGCAACCTTGCTATCATCTATTTTAACTTCACTTGCGCTTATATCATTTGAAAGTGTGAAAGTTCCTGATGGATTTAGCCTTATATCTTGCAACAATTTATCAAAACTAGTGTAATTTGCAGTTCTCTTTGAAATCAGGAAATCATGCGTTTTCTCATATTTTCCGCCTCTATGCTCTACAAGATCATCAATATCCATAACGACATTATACTTATCGCCCATATCCTCAACCTTTACAACAGGAACAAGGGCTGATTTAAACTCATCAGATTTAACTTCTACAAAATAGTTTTCATAGCTCTGTGGAATTTCCTGAAGCTGCAAGATATGAACATATTTATCATTTTCTTTCTTTAACAATCTATAATCATTGATACTTTTAAATGTAATCTTCTTAAGATCAAGCATAAAATTCTTACTTGCTTCTACCGTGCTTGTTCCATTTCCATTGTTATACTCAACAATAAGTTTTAAAGTATACTCTTTATTATATTCAAGATCAGATAAATCTAAAGTTTCTCCAAGCTCTCCAGTTTGTATTTCCTCCGAACCTGAAAGTATTTTATATGTTTTTCTCGTTACACCATCTCCGTTACCTATTGAAAAATCAACATTTAAGGCTTTATCAAGATCCTTATCTAAGATAATATTATCTCCTTCTCCTAGAGCAGTACTATCAAGTGCGTCTATAGATACAGTAGGAACCGGTCTCTGTTTTGAACCATATCTTTCAACTCTCTTTTGAGGTTCCTTTATTACATCTACCCTAGATTATATCTCAGTTTCTGTTCTAACACCTTTTTCAGTCGCATAAACCTTTGTTATCTTTCTCTGACCTTTTTCACCTTCTGAATCAACAATTAACTGATCTATATAAAGGTCTTTGTCTTCAACTCTTTCAGTCTCAAAGTCTATATCTTCATAAGAAACGACCTCTTCTGTTCCTGCAACAGGTTTTGTTCCTCTCTTTACAATCTGATTTACAGGATTCAGTATTATATTTTCTGTAACAGAAATAGGTGTATCAGATTTTACACCATTTTCAACCATATATTTTTTGATAATTAGCTTTTTGCCATTAACTCCGGAAACTAATGTTTCACTTTCACCTTCCCATAAATCATTATCTGATTCTTCAATTACTGCAAATGGAATCTCAACAGTTTCTTCCTCTGTTATAAAAGTTACTTCTTTAGCACCTACCCTAACTCTCTCAGCAACAGGCTCCTTTATAATTTCCTCACTAGTGATTATTCCATTGGTCTTAGTTACTTTCTTAATTCCTTTTTCGCCCTTTACATCTACAATCCTTACATCTTTATCAAGACTTGTGTCAGGGTTTTCTATAACAGGAAATTCTATTTCCACATTTTCAGTGGTAATTACCGGCTCTGGCTCTGTAGGTTTTGTACTATCACCAGGCTTATTACCTGGGTTTTCTGGGTTTAAAGTACCATCGTTTGTATTGTCAGACGGATTATCATTATTTGGTGTAATCTGAGTTGTATCATTTCCCTGATTAACTCCTCTATCAAGTGTTAAAAAATAACCTGTAAAATCATATCCTTTAATACTTTTTGGAGGATCCGGCAAATCTTCTCCCTGCATCAATTTAACTTGTTCTTTATACTCGCCTAAAATCCTAGCCTGAAGTGCATCTACCTGAGTAATATACATACTGCCTATTAGAGATAACGCAAACAAGCTCATCCTTACTTTTTTCTTATCTCCCTTTGTTACATAAACAGCCAAAACTAACAATGCTCCTCCTGCAAGAAGCATATTTATACCCAGTGGCGTATTGTCAGATGTTTTAGGAGAAGCAGATGAAACTTCTTGTTTTCTATAAACAAAATAATAAGCTTTTTCATTGCTTGGAATCTCATCTTTCGCCACAAATAGTCTCAATGATTCTTTCTCCTTTTGAGAAAGCTCACTTTCCACCACATAATTGTACTCTACAGATATCTCTTTATTTGTTTCTCCTGTGGCAAATGCTGGCTCCATTGTAGCCATAGGCAAAATGATGCTACTACCTATTAGCGCAGAAAAAAGACTCTTTGAATATTTTCCAAATCTTTCTTTTCTCTCATACTCATTAAACTTTATTTCTTTGCTCAAATTACTATTCCTCCAAATAAATATACTCATGCTAATACTCACCTTGAACTAACATCAGTGAAATTAGCTAAACTTCATTAATATACTTTAATCATAACTATTATTTGCATTTGTTTTAGTAAATAATTTCAGTCATTTAATATAAAATTAAACACTTTATATATTATACCAAGATTTATTGAATTTATAATAATATATCCGTGTTATCTTTCATATACTGTTATCTTTTGGTATTTATATCTTTACATTAAAAACTTCTTGCTTTAGCAAGAAGTTTTTAATGCATTGTTAATTGTAAAAAAATATCATATAATATCAAATAACTATTTTTCCTCATCAAAAATATCTGAAAGTTGCTTCTCCATTTGCTTAATTAAATCTACAACCAATGCATTGCCCATCATAAAAAACCTTTTTCTTAATGGAACTTCAATTACATTTTCTCCCTTTAGGCAATATTTCGTATGATTTGTAGGAAACCCTTGTATACGTTCTGCTTCAGTTGGTGTCAATAACCTTATTCTTCCAGTTCTCTTGTCCTCAACAATATGTGTAGTTCTACTAAAATTACCTTCTGACGTAAGCATTGTTCTCGCTGGCTTATCGTGCCTATCAATCATTTCTATAGGCCCCTCTGAAAAAACATATTCATGTCCATCCTTCGACTTTCTAGCAATTTTTTTAGATCCTTTTATATACTGCCATGTTCTACGCTTCTCGTTAGACAGGGCTTCTATTCTTTCATCACTATAGTTTATCTTCGGATCAGTGTAATACAGCTTATCTTCTGGTATAAAATAGCTCTCATCTACATCTCCACTCTCCATAACATCACCTAAAACTATTTGTTTTGATTCGCTAACTGGCTTAGTTTTCAAAGTATAAATGTATTTATCTATCATAATTCCTGTATTATCAAATAAAAAATTGAAGTTATCTGAAATTTCACCTATTTCTTCATTTATCTTTTTTGTTTTTATTACACTTTTTTCTGATTCCACAACTCTAAAACTCTTAGCAAAGAAACCACTATTGAGCATAATATTTTTTATAGATTCTAACCCTTTAGTTTCATTATTATTTTTTGAATATTTTACTAACTTTTGAATTTTTTTTGCATAGCTGGTATCTTTCTTATAAGCAAAAATAAATATTCTCTTTCTACGTTGTTGAAATCCATAATCTGCAGCATTTATAACTCGCCATTCTACTATATAACCTTCATCTCTAAAGCAAGCAAGCATAATAGCAAAATCTCTACCTCTTTGGCTTGCTGGCGACTTTAATAGTCTATCTACATTCTCTAATAATACAAATGGTGGTTTTTTTATTTCCAAAATTTCCCTTATTGACCACCACAAAATTCCCTTCTTTCCCTCAAGACCTTTAGATGTTGCAAGAGAAGATGCTACAGAATAGTCCTGACAAGGGAATCCTCCAACCAACAAATTGAAGTCTGGAATCAAATTTTTATCAACATCTTCTATATTAAAGTTGGTTGTATCTTCTCCTTTAATATCCATACATCTTCCAAAGTTATAAACATAACACTGATGAGCATACTGAGTAGTCTTTTCAGATGGTTCCCATTGACTAAACCATACGGTTTTCCATTTTTCGGCTTTTTCAGTACTCTCAACGTTCTTATAAAAGTTTAAGCCACATCTAAAGCCTCCAACTCCTGCGAACAGTTCACACATTGTTTTTTCCATTAATCTATCAACTCTTTCTTACTTTATTCTCATTCTATATTTTATCATACATAACGCTTATGATCAACTCTTAAGTTTTTCGTCTAGCTGATCATATATATACGTGTTGTTTAACCAAAAACATTGTTTTACTAGATCTCTTCCATCCGGCAATTCATATGTGTCTTTTGAGTTTTGAGCATGTGGTCTAACATGGCTAACTCTATTTTCTTTAGCTTTAGGAAGATTATTATGATTTTTTCCATTTTTACTAGTAATCTTAACACCTTCTAACAAAACTTTTTTTGTTTTTTCCCATACACATTTTACATCATTTTCCAAATCATCGTATGGAATATTCCAAAATTGACATCCTTTAAGTCTCAGTACGTTGTCATTATCGTATTTATAAACGATAAAAAAGAACCTAGTTTCTCTTAAATAATTCCCAAATTTACTCTCTTCCCAACTTTCTTCTATCAATTCCTTAAACTTAAATGTCGGAAATGACATATGTTCTTTTATTGTATTTGTTTTACCTATTCTTATTGCCTTAACGGCTATGTTTGCTTTTATAAATTCTTCTGCCTTATTTCCTTTTATTCCTAAAATACGATAAGCAATAATGGACTCTAAATTTTTGGGCTTTTTATCAAACTTTATATCAAATTCTTCGCATAAAGATTCTATTGATTTTCCTTCATGATACCCAATCTTTGATACAACATATTCTTCAAAAGAATTATATATAGTATTCGGTAAAATTTGTTCATTAATGTTATCCTGTTCATTATCAAATATACTAGAAATAATTGGCTCATAGGTTTTCTTTTTCCCCATAACGTAATTATTTAAAACATAACTCATATATGATGTTTTAAACGAGAAAGCTCTTGGTTTAGCTAGTTCTTCACTAAACGGTTGTTTCCTTCTATTTGAAGATGTGGCACTTTTAGTAACTGCTCCTAAATAAATAGTATCTCCTTCGGACAATTCATGGGCTTTTCCAGATTTAATTTTTCTTACTATTGTTTGAAAATCTTGCTTTATAATTTCAAGATCGTTTGGTGGTGGAGTAAATAAAGTAGAATACTTTATTACATAGTCTAAATTTGACTCAAGATCCTTATCATATAGATAATATACTAGTAAAATCAATTTAATTTTATTCCATAAATGACTATTTTCAAAATCTTCATTTACAACTTGAAAGTAATCTATCATAGTCAAAATTAGTCTTTCTTTAGCTGAAAAACTTCCGTTTTTATTTTTTTTATAAGGTGTTACTTTTAATTCCACACCAGCATCTGGGAAGTCTGCTCTCGAGTCACTATTGCACTCATAATGAAAAAAACTTTCTTCGACAATTTGTCATAAATTCCCCTTATTTCTCTTTTTTTCTTTTACGCTAGAAGTGTAACAGTAGTCATCGCCTTCTATCAAGAAAGGTTGGTTTCTTTCATCTTCCTCTATAATTTGCCTAAAAGTTTTACCAATTAACTTTTTAGAGTATTCCTCTATAGATAGAGGGTTTTTATCATCATATTCTTTTATAAAGTTCATTTTTTTATTATCCTTCATAATTATATTTTATAGTCTTCTGTTATTAGCACGCTTAGATTATATCATATATACACTTAATAGAACATAAAAAGCCTCATTCCACTGATACGTGGAATAAGACTTTTAATATTGATATTTTTATTTTTTACTACGGCTCTCATAGTCCTTATCAATCTTTCGTCTCCAATCTGAAGACATATTTTTTTTACTTGTTCTAATAGTTTTCATAGCTTCACAGATAGCTTCGTAATTAAGAGCAGTTCCTATATCATCACAATTGTAATTGACTGCCATAGATTCATCGATACCGAACCTTTCTGCCTCTCCAACAGTATCGATATTAGCTCCGAGGAATATAAACTCCCATCCATGCTTTTCCTTCTCTATCATTCCTCTAACTCTTTTATAGCTGTATTCTACGCTTGCGTTCTCCATACCATCAGTTATTATAACAAAGAGAGTTTTTCTTGGTCTTTCAAGCTTGTGCAACTTTCTATGAACTAATGAAATGTAGTCTATAGAATTTCCTACAGCATCAAGCAAAGCTGTGCACCCTCTAACACGATAATCTCTTCGTGTTAGATTTCTCACTCTATCAATATCAACTCTATCATGAATAACCTCTACTCCACTGTCAAATAAAACTGTTGATACGACTGCTCTACCTTCTTCCTTCTTCTGCTTTCTCAGCATTGAGTTAAATCCATCTATAGTGCTTTCCTCTAGTCCTGACATAGATGAACTTCTGTCTAAAACAAATACGATTTCTACCATTATTCATTCCTCCTATTTTTCTTTAATATATCCAAATTATATACGAAACAAAAATAGGATTGGTCGCATGGCAAACGACAAATTTAACTACCCAAAATTGGCTGATCAAAAGCAAATAAGACTTGATTCAACTCAAATATATCGTAGTTTTTATTTATAAAAAAATATTCTACAATCACATCAAACTTACTACTTTTGGATAGTGCAAATCCTGCTTTCTCTATAAGCTTTTTAGCATCGCTCAAACTTAGCTCTAATGCCAGTGCAAAAGCAATGGCTGTTTTCTTTGATGGTCTATAATCCTTATCGGTTCTAATCTTAGAAAAAAGCTTCCTATCCACATTGGCTTTCTTATATATAACTGTATCCTTTTCTCCTGATTCATCTATCAAATGGAGCAAGGTTTCCGAGAACCCCCATTCTAAGTTATTCAGAAGAACATTGAGGTCATCTTTTAATCCAGGCTTATAATTATATTCTAAATTTTGACTATCTAAATAATTCTTAAAAGTAAGTTCTTTATCAAAATTCTCTTCACTGCTATCACAGCTTTCCTTTGACTCAACACAATTAAAATCAATAAGTCTATGTCCTCTACGATTATATTTTCCATCTTTTATGCTTTCCAATTTCTTTTCTTCAATATAGTTATCATCTATATAACTACTTATAGATTTGAAAAGCTTTTCGGAAAGCTCATAGGACTCTTTCTCAAATACCACAAGATAAATGTGCATATTATTATCCAAAATAAATGAACTAATCTCTCTAATAGCAACTTGCAACGCTAATGATTTTGGAAAACCGTATGTTCCTGTTGATATAAGCGGAAAAGCTATAGATGTGCATCCATTTTCTTTGGCAATCCTGAGAGAGTTTCTATAGCAATTTGCTAAATTTATTTCTTCATTATTATTTCCATCCATCCAAATAGGTCCAACAGTATGAATTACATATTTTGCATCCAGACGGAAAGCTGGTGATATTACAGCCTCACCAACAGCAATAGGACCTATTTTTTTGCGCTCCAAAATAAGCTTAGGACCTGCTTTATCATGTACAGACTTATCTACGCTAAAACCTACAATAGCTTTTGGATTTGCAGTATTAACAATAGCATCTACTGTCATATTAGCAATATCATTTCTAACTATCTCAAAAGGCATTTTAACCTCCTATATTGACTTCTCTTTTATCTTTATATGTAAAAGAATATCACTTCATCTCTTTCATATCAACAATATAGTACTTTATAAATACCTATTACAACTCCTCACCGTTCTTGTTATATATTCGTATAGAGTTTATAATTAAGATAATAAATATAAAAATAGAGGAATACTTATGAAAAATAAAAGCAAGGCGTTTAGCTCATGCCACAATATACTTCACTGTCCTATATGTAAAAGTGACCTTCTTTCAAATGAAAATAGCCTTTTATGTGAAAATAATCATTGCTTTGACATATCAAAATACGGATATGTCAATCTTCTTTTAAAAAATAAAAATCAGCTGTTTTATGACAAGGAAAATTTCAAAAATAGGAACTTGATTTTAGAGTCAGGTTTCTATGATGAAATACTTAATAACATCCTTAAGTTCATAGAAGATAAAAATATAAAAAATGTTGTAGATATTGGTTGTGGTGAAGGGTTTTACTCAAGAAAGATAGCCAATACAATAAGCTCCATTGACATTACAGCACTTGATATATCAAAAGACTCTCTAATAGTTGCAGCGAAAAAAGATATTAACTTTGGAGTCAAATGGCTAGTTTCAGATCTGAGCAATCTTCCAATAAAAAGTCATTCGATTGACTTATTGCTAAACATATTTTCACCGGCTAACTACAAAGAATTTAAAAGAGTTCTATCTGATAAAGGGTATATTTTAAAAGTTGTCCCTACAGAGAATCATCTTAAAGAGATACGTGAAATAGCAAAAAACAGTCTTAGAAATAAAGAGTATTCAAATGAAAATGTTCTCAGCTTTTTTAATGACAATTTTGATATATATAAAAAGTATACAGTAACAAAGACTTTATATTTATCTGATGAAAATAAAGAGGCCTTCTTAAAAATGACTCCTCTGCTTTTCAATGTAGATATATCTTCTTTAGACTGGTCTGACTTGCATGAGGTTACAGTAGAAGCTGATTTAATAATAGGTAAATGATAAAGAAAAAGGTAGTAGTTAGCAAATAGCCAATTACTACCTTTTATTTTTAATTTTTATTTCTTATAGACTTAAAGTCTATCTCCATAACAAATATGCTCATTATCAATATAACAGCGCCTATATATCCTTGTAATGATAAAACTTCGCCTGCATAAAAATATGCAACCAATCCTGCAAATACAGGCTCTAATGAAAATATTACTCCAGCATGGCTAGCCGTTGTGTATTTCTGTGCAATAGATTGAAATATAAAAGCGCAGCCTGTTCCAAAAACAGTTAAAAACAACATCCATCCCATTACTCTTGGAGTTGTCGGAAAAGAGAACTCTCCTAGTCCAACAGATAAAAGTAGACTAAATAATCCTGTAAATCCAAGTTGAAAAACTCCTATTTGAAATGGATCAACATCTTCTTGCTGAACCGCAGTCTCAGTTAAGTTCAGATGAATACCGTATGTTATTGCCGTCATAATACATAGGCTATCTCCCCATGATATTGTAAGACCTTCCTTTAAAGTCAGAAAAGCCATTCCGACTAAACTCATAATCAAAGCCACAATAAACTTTTTATCTTGTTTTTGACCCTTAAAGAAGTAAGCGATTATAGGTGTTGTTATTACGGAGAGACCGCATAGAAAACCTGCATTTGAAAGGCTCGTATACATTACACCATAAGTGCAGCCAATGTATACTAAAAACAATACGAATCCTATAGCCAAACTATATAATATAGTCTTTTTATTTGTTCTTCTTATTCTCTTAAATCCTAATATAGCTGCTATAAAGAAAGCTCCTCCAAAACGAAAAGTATTTAGTGTGAAAGGACTTACTTCAACAAGGGATATATCTACTGCCAGATAAGAAAATCCCCATGCAAGCGACACAAAAAGTATCATCATATCAGCCTGAAATTGTTTCTTTTTATTACCCACAACTACCTCCATTACATACTTCCTATTAACATCTCCAAAGCAAAGGATGGCTGTATCAAACTTTTCTTAATAGTTGTATCAGTCTCATAAGCTTTTATTAGCATGTTTTGAATATTATCAACTTCATAGCTTCTAGTTATTCCTAAAAGTTTCTCTATTCTGAAACTTTTTATTTTTGTCATCTTTTCTATCTTATCTTTTGAAAAACCGTTTTCTACAAGCTCTTTGATTTGAAGCATGGCCTCACAATGATTTATTATAGTTGCCAAAATGGTAAGAGGATTTATACCCAGGTGGCTTAAATCTCTAAGCTGATCAAAAGCCCTATCTTTCCTTTTACTACCTATGGCATCAATTAACTTAAATACATTGTTATCAAGACTTTCTGACATAATCTCTCTTATCAGATCCATCGTTATATCTTCACCATAACTTTCTGCATAAGATATTATTTTGAGAAGATCACCTTCCATATTATATAAATCATAGTCATTGTCTTTATTCAAGTATCCACTTTCTTCTGCAATCTTACTAGATATTGCTCGCGGTATCATAAGTTCATTATTTTTAAACCTTTTCTCAACAAAAGATATAAGTTCAGCTCTATTTAGAGAAGGAAATTCATAGGAAGTTACCTTATTTAAAATCTTATCATCTTTTGAATTGCACAGTACTACAAGTATACTCTGAGACTCAGTATCAGATAAATTAGCAACTTCATCTACATGCTTTCCGCTTAAGCCCTCCAGTAAAATTACTCTTTTTTCTGAAAAAAAAGGCATTGTAAGGTAGCTAGCCTCTATTTTTGAAAAGTCAGATTGATCAAAATCTACCTTCTCCATATCCATTTCATATGTTGCCGGATTAATGTATTTTTTAACTAATTCTCTAAAGGCCCAGTCGATGAGAAACTTTTCATCACCAAAAAAGGCTATTACACCTCTTATCTCATCATTTTTTAGATCTTTTAAAAATGTTTTGAAACCTTTTTTCTTTTCCATAATAATATCCTCAATTACATTTTACCATAGGCATAGAGTTTTATACATAAATAGGTCAAAAAACTCAAAAAATAAATAGGAGACCTACTCGGTCCCCTTAGGTGATAAAATTTGGAAATATGATTATAATATGTGCTTACAAAATCAGAATAAATCTGATATTTTTCATTTGTTAATGTTAGTTTAACCTAACATTTTTATTTTGTCAACAGTTTTTTTCAATATTTTTAAATAAATTTTAAAATATTATTTCAGACCATAAAAAACTATTATCAAAATAAGTAGCAACTAAGTATTTCTAAAGCTATTATATAGCAAATTGCCGACAAAATCAATACTTTTAAACCTTTTCTCATTATCGCTAATGTCCCAACTTCACTAGTCAAAAATAATATTAGGCTATAAAAAACAAATATTTTTTCTAAACTCAAACTTAACTTATCTATTACAAATTTGCCATTTTGAAATATTAGTCTATTCATATATAAAAATATATCTATTAGAAATATTGCCACATTTATGCTGCTTTCAATCACAAAGTCAAAAATAAATAAAAAATTGCATAAAATATTCATTATCAACATAAATATACTTAAAACCAAAATGATCGAAGCCATAAATGAAATCGTAAGATTTGCAATTATACCACTAAGAGATATATATCCAAAATAAAATATGCTTATAGGCATCAATAGTAACTGCAAAACAATGGGTATTACAAAAAATCTTCCAACAATCCACCATAGTTCTTCAACTCTATGTATCCTTTCAAGAGAAATTAAGTTGCATAATATAAATATAGCAATATACGACATCTGGAAGCTTACTGAATATATAGTATTAGGATTTAAAAGCATACTTACTATTCCAGAGGCACAGGTCGCACTAAATAAATCAAATGGTCTTTTAAGGTGTATTGATATGATAAGAAAGGTTATAGTCATTGCAGCTCTAAATATTGAGCTTGTCATGCTGCACATAACTGCATAAGACCAGATAACTAAAAGCTCTATTAAGGTAGATTTTCTAATCCTAAATAATTTACATACAGATCTTACTATAGAGTAAACAATTGCTACATGTAGACCAGATGCAGCTAAGATATGGGCTAAACCGTTTTTCTGTATCTCTTTATAAACATTTTGATTTAGCTCTTTCCTATCTCCAAAAGTCATAGCTTTTATAAAGCCTGTTTCTTTAAATTTTTCCGTTTCATCTATTCTCCTAACAAAATCTTCCTTAATAGATAATAAGCATTTTTTAGCTTTCAATGCTAAGTTATCGGTATATTTTAGGCCTTTTATAGAACCTATTCTGCCTTTTATAGAAATTCTATTATCCCTATAAAAACTATCTTCTCTATCCTTTTTACTAAAATCTATCAGTTTTACAGAGTCACTCTCTATCTGAAAAGATGCAGTACAACCTATGAGATTATACAAATGGCTCTTATCTAAAACATGCTCTATTTTGCTATCAAAAGACGACCTTGTATCATCAAATAACATCTTTCTGTATATAGTTGTTCCATCTCTAACAGACAGACTGATATTGATCTTATCTACACTGATTATAAGCTCATTTGAAAAGTTAGTATTTCGTATATCTATTATCCTTCCTGTTATACAACTCTCTTTTTCTATTTTATCAACGATATGCTTACTATATGAAAGACTAGAGTAATGAAAATTCATAGCAGTGTATATCCCTAAAAGTATAAAGCACATAGCCTTAGAGGCTTCTCTTCTGTATGAGTTTTTATGATGAACTATATAGATTTCCCCTCTAATATCAACAATAACTATTACTATTATTAAAACTAGAGAAAATCCTAAAAAGAAATATTTATATTTCAGATATATGACAATATCTAAAAATCTACAGGCTACCTCATACCAAAATACAATCCCTAAAATTAAGGACAAAAATAATAAACCAATTTTTCTTCTAATCACAGTTTTCCTTCTTTTTCTGAAATACTACATTTCTTAGGAAAATATGTCAAACGCTCTATATATTGGAAATTCAAACATTATAAAATTTTAATTAAATATTATTTAAGAACTTTCTCCATTCAGTTTTCTTAAATTATAATTATGTATACTAATTGCCATTCATTTAATTTACTTCTCTGCTATAAAAATAATCTTTTATAGCGTAATTTAACATAAAAATTGAGGGGAATAATCCATCCTTTGTGGTATAATATCAGTAGTGTTATTGAAAGGAAATTTTATGGTTAAAAGAGTTTTAAAAATTATAATTTCTGTTGGCTTTGCCCTAACTGCTTTTTTAGGAGTTTATGCTTTCACAGTTATTGCTCATACTCCAAAAATTGAACCAGATAAGCTATATGACTATTTATCAGAGAGGTCTGTTATCCTAGATGATAAAGGCGATGTAGTAAATAGCGTTCATCTCGAAGGTGGTAATAGGTCAAATATCAAATATGAAGATATGCCTCAGGATTTAATAGATGCAGTAGTTTCTATTGAAGACAGAACGTTCTGGAATCATAATGGATTCAACTACTTTAGAATGCTAGGGGCTATAAAGGATAGTTTAGTTTCTGGCGATAGTGTTGGCGGTACAAGTACAGTTACCCAGCAGTTAGCTAGAAATGTTTATCTATCAGAAACAAAGAGTGTTAGATCTCTTAGCAGAAAAATCTCTGAAGCTTACTATACAGTTGTTTTAGAGCATAACCTTTCCAAAGAGGAAATAATGGAGGCCTATTTAAATACTATATATTTAGGAAATGGCTCTTACGGTGTGCAAGCTGCAGCAAAAGTATATTTTAACAAAGATGCAAAAGATTTAGATCTTTTAGAATGTGCTTCTCTAGCTGCCCTTCCCCAAGCTCCAGATAGGTTCGCCCTTGTAAAAAAAGTAGGAAACTCAGAAGAAAAATCAGCTCAGGATAGTGAAAAGCCTGTCTTAGCTAAAAACAGTGACTACGTGTTCTATTACAATGGCGAAGTATCAAAGAAAAGACGTGATACAACTCTTGAGTACATGCTCAAAAACGAGTATATATCAAAAGAAGAATATGATAATGTTAAGGATGCCGATCTATCAAAGAAACTAAACTTAACTGGTCTAATGTCTCCAGATAGTGATTCATATTTTACCGACTATGTCGTTGACCAAGTAGTAAATGATTTGATGGAAAAGTATGATTACTCTAGAGAGGAAGCTATTGAAAAGCTATATACTGGTGGTCTTACAATACATTCAACACTAGATACCAAAGCTCAACAGTCTATCGATGAAGTATTTTCAAAACCTGAAAACTTCCCTAGTTTAGTCGGCATACGATATGACGGAAATAAAAATATAATAGGAGACCGTGGTCAAATACTTCTCTCTCCTTATAGCAGCTACTTTGATGATACTGAAAACTTTACATTAAGTTCAGATGAATATAAGGAGGATAACGGAAATCTTGTTCTTCTAAAAGATAAAAGACTTAAATTCTACAAAACTAAAGTAAATGGTAAAACAGATTACTCTATAGAATTTAAAGATCTATATAAAATGAAAAACGGTGTTCTATACAGTATACGCGGTGGTGCTATACTAGTTCCACAGCAATACAAAAGCTTAGATGATGATGGAAACCTTGTAATATCTGCAAAGTTATTTGAGGATAGTAGTCTAGCTAAAGAAGGATCCAGCTTATTTGCAAAATCAGACAGTGGATATGTTGTAAGCAAAGAGCACTATAAACTTCATTCTGAAGTTAGACAACCACAGGGTGCTATGGTTATAACAGATTCAAAGACAGGTCATCTTAAAGCTATGGTAGGTGGTCGTGAAACAGTAGGAAAAAAGCTATATAACAGAGCTATAAATCCTAGACAACCTGGTTCTGCTATCAAGCCAATAGCTATTTATTCTGAGGCTCTTCAACAAGGTAAAGAAGCTGCTGATGCAGGCCGTCCTATGAACTTTAAAACTTTTGATGATAAACAGCTTACAGAAAACTATGGTGATTACTGGACAGCTGCTAGTGTAGTAAATGATGCCCCTATTAAATACAAAGGAAAAGACTGGCCAAAGAACTGGTACAACTCTTATAGAGGTCCTCAATCTATGCAAACGGCCATAGAGTTGTCTACCAATACTATTCCAGTTAGAATATATCAGCAAATAGGCGATCAATATATTATAGATATGCTAGAAAAGTTCGGTGTAACATCTATTGTCAAAGAAGGTGACGCTAATGATAGAAACCCATCTGCTTTAGCTCTTGGCGGTATGTCAAAGGGAATCTCACCTCTTGAGATGTGCTCAGCCTTCAGTGTCTTCCCTAACCAAGGAGAAAGGGTTGAAGTTACTTGTTACACAAAGGTTGTAAGCAAGTCAGGAGAAGTGCTTTTAGAGCCAGAGCCTAAGAAACATCAAGTTTTAGATAAGGGTGTAGCCTTCATTATGCAGGATCTTCTCGTATCTGCATTGCCTAACGGTATAGCTAAGAGAGCTGCTATTCCTGGAACAGTAGTTGGTGGTAAAACAGGTACTACATCCGATGCAGTTGACCTTTGGTTTACAGGATTTACTCCTAAATATACAGCTGCTCTTTGGGTAGGAAGTGATGTTAATATACAAATAGACAATCTTTCTTACTCTGCCGCTGGCGTATGGGCCAAAATAATGGCAAAAGCTACTGCAGGTATGGGTGGTTCTCTGCCAGGAAAACCTGATAACGTTATAGAAGTAAATGGTGTATATTTCATCAAAGGAACTGAAAAGAATGCCAAGTTTAATTACGTGGGCGTAGAGGAGGAAGAAGCCGAAGAAGAAGGTGAAGAAGAAACAGTAGAAACTAACCCTGATGAGCAAGAGGAAGCTCCTGAAGCAAACCCTCAAAGCCCTCCACCATCAACAGAACCTCCTGCCAATAATTAACAAGGGCAATAAATATATTGGGTATTTCTTATAATATCATATTGACAAATACAAGATATAGTTGTATGATTATTAGTATAAAGTAAATAAACTTTAATGTTCCTTGTAAGACAAGGCTAAGATGGAAGTCAGGTGAAATCCCTGCACGGTCCCGCCACTGTAATAACGGAGTTGCTACAATATGCCACTGGCACTAGCTGGGAAGGCGCTAGCGATGATGAAGTTTAAGTCAGGAGACATGCATTAAAGATAGCTTGTAGACGGGTAATCTACTTAAAGGCTTGTTTTATATTCACAAAAAATACGGACTGTGATTTCTTATCACAGTCCTTTTTTATAGCTTTTTATCTTGAGATTTCTTCCTTTCCTAAAATAATTAGAAATCTTATAAAATATATAGAGGCATAGGATAAATATCCTATGCCTCGTTTTTTTACTATTTTCTTTTCAGTCTCTTATTTATTGAGCATCTTACCAATTCTAAATCTTTTGGATAGCTAAGCTTATCACTACCTACTATGTTATAATCTTCATGACCTCTTCCTGTTATCAGAATAAGGTCACCCTCTTTAGCAAGCATTATAACTCTATCTATTGCTTCTGCTCTATCCACAATTTTTTCAATTTTACAGTTATTTTCGTCTATATAGCTTGCTATTTCATCTATTATTTTCATAGGATCTTCTGTTCCTGGATTTTCACTGGTGATAATAGCTAGCTGACAGTGATCATTTACAAGCTCTCCTAAGTCCTTTCTTCTCAGTTTAGTTCTCTCACCAACTGATCCAAAAACTGCTATAAGTCTATCTCGTTCTATATCCTTAATACTATCTAAAAGATTCAAATAACTTACCTTATTATGAGCATAGTCTACTATTATTCCTATATTCTCTAAATCATCGACTATGTTCATTCTACCTTCTACCACGGCATATCTTAACCCATCAACAATATCCTGTTTCTCAATTCCTAGCTCTTCACATGCTGCTATTGAGGCTAGAGCATTGTATGCCGTAAATGTTCCTAAGGATGATACAAACACTTCAAAACTTTCTTTTGAAGATGTACATATAAAACTTATTCCCGATTTGTCATTTATCTTAATGTCACTACCCTTGAAGTCTGCCTCTTTATTTACTCCAAAGCTTCTTAAATTCTTAATTTTATCTCTACTATCATTAGCCACTTTGTGGATATCTTTATCATCCACATTTATTACTGCCACATCAGACATATACATTAACTCAGCCTTTGACATCAAATAGTCTTCATAGGTCGGATGCTCCATAGGCCCTAGATGATCCGGGGCTATATTGATGAAAAGTCCTATATCAAAAGCTACATCTGCCACTCTCTTCATCTTAATTCCGCCTGAGGAAACCTCCATGCAAAGATATTTGACTCCTGAGTCTACCATTGAGCGCATAACCTTATGAAGTTCATAGCTTTCAGGAGTTGTGTTTTGAGTTTTCTCCTTTATATCAAGATACTCTATACCGTTTGTGCCTATAATACCGCAAGCTTTTCCACTATGTTTTATGATGCTGTATATATAGTTTGCAATAGTTGTCTTACCTTTTGTTCCAGTAACTCCAATGATTTTTAAAGACTCTGATGGACTATTAAAAAATATATCTGATATTCTAGATAAGCCTTCTCTACAGTTGTCTATAATTATAAATAATGACTCATCAAAAATTCTACTATCCATAACCTTATCTGGAACATACTCAACTAAAAACACTCTACTTCCCATATTAAAAGCATTTTCAATGTAGCTATGACCATCTACCTTTTCTCCTCTTATAGCTACAAAGATAATATCTTTTTCTGCTTTTCTAGAATCATAGGCTATATCCTTTATATTTAGTTCATCTTTAATTATAGGAAAAAGTTCATCTATATTGGAGTATTTTAAAAAATTATCACATTGTTTCAGATTTCCTGATAACTCTATCTTTATTTCTTTTTTCATAATGTTAATCTCACCTGCCATACTTTTATAAGAACTCTATCTCCCAGTTGTACTTTCCTGTTTCTTCATTCTTTTTATATATAAAGTAACCTGGAAAAACCCTACCACTTTTACTTGTCAATCTTCTAAATCCTACTTTACCATTTTTTAGAAGAATTTCAACCATATCTCTCGTTACTTCTTTTCCAAAAGCACTTATGTATTTATCATTCTTCCATATTGTAAAGTTGCATCCATTCTTCCAATTGACACAGCCGTAACTAAGTTCATTTTCTACTACCTTATTTCCACAGTTTGGGCAGATTCCAACTATTTTAGATTCATCTTCTACCTCAATTTGATTGGCAAAGATCTTATCCTCTTTAATCTTATGTACAGCATTCTGAGTAAAGTCTATTATTAGGTTTAAGAAATCTTCCTGTTGAAATCTCCCCTTTTCTATATCAGATAAAGTTTTTTCTAGCTTCCCTGTATAGTTCAAATCAAAAAGCTCTTTCACCGGAAATGTTTCTACCATCATTTCTCCCAGTGGAGTAATCTTCAAATTTTTCTTATCAGAAACAATGTAGCCTACATCTTTTAACTTCTTTATAGTCTCTGCTCGTGTTGCTGGAGTGCCTATGCTGTATCCGCTTAGGATAGACATCATCATCTCCTCGCTTTCATCCTCGTCAGAAGCTCCCTTACCGCAAGTTTCCATTATTTTAAGTAGAGTTTTTTCAGTATGATGTTTAGGGGGTTTTCTTTTGATTTCATTAACCTTACCTTCTTTAAACAAGACCTTTTCACCTTCTGATAAATTTGGAAGCATAGTATCTCTACTAGATATATTTTCTGCAAGTCTAAAGCCTTCTTCAATTTGAACTTTCCCTCTAACAAGAAGAACTTCATTATCAGATGAATCTTCTCCAATAATTAACTTAGTCTCCTCACTAACAGCTTGAGGCATAAATTGTGCTAAAAATCTATTTACAATAGCGTTGTATACCTTTATTTCATCATCTTTAAGGTTCTTTGCAATTATATAAGTTGGCATAATTGCGCTATGGGATTCTACTTTCTTGCTATCGAAAATCCTCTTACTGTCTTTAAACTTTACAGATGACTCAAAACTCTTTCCCTTTTTGTGAACTTCTAAAACTTTTTGTGCTTTTTCTTTTAAACTTTCATCCAAAAAAGTACTCGCTGTCCTAGGATATGTTATTAGCTTCTTCTCATAAAGTTCCTGAGCAATTTTTAAAACCTTATCCGATGTAAAATTCTTGTACTTGCTCGTTATATAGCCCTGTAAATTTGAAAGATTAAATAAGTATGGTGGGTTTTCTCTCTTCTCTTCTACTTCTTTGCTTACAACTTTCAATTGCTTATCAGGAAGGTCTTCTAAATACTTATCTAGATTCTCTCTATCTTCGAAACCTTCTTCTAACTTTCCATCTTCTAGTCTTTTTACATAAGTAGATTCAAAATCTATATCCTCTTGGCTTGTAAGATTTGCAACCAATTTATAATATGTAGTTGTTACAAACTCTTTTATTTCCTTATCTCTATCGTAAATAATTTTAAGTGTAGGCATAATTACTCTACCAATATTTAAGAGTTTTTTGCCTCCTGTATTTTTATGTTTAACAGTTGCAACAGATGTAAGGTTAATTCCTATTAACCAGTCTGCAAGTTGTCTGCTGAAGCCTGCATATTTAAGGCTTGAAAGCTCATCATTAGACTTTAAACGTTCAAGACCATTTATTACCTCTTCCTTAGTCCATTCGTTTAACAGAAGCCTATTTACAGGCTTATCAGTATCGATATAGAGGAAGAGCTCATCACCTATAATCTGACCCTCTCTGTCCCAGTCCGTTGCAGATACAACTTCTATAACATCTTCTCTATTGATTAAACTTTCTATAAGCTGTAATTGTTTCTTTGCACCTTCATCTTCTTTTTTTCTCATTCGGTCGAACTTAACCTTGTACTTAAAGCTCTCTGGAATAAAAGGAAATTTATCTAAATCCCAATTTTTCATTGAAGAATCATAATCTACCGCATCATAAAGCTGAAGGAGATGCCC
>CAMCQA010000012.1 GCA_945876935.1 uncultured Clostridia bacterium
ATATTGCTATTGATATTTAAATATCAACATATTGTTAATTTTTTCTTTATGTTTTCTTTAAAATACAATATCTCTTTAACTCATTAAATAATTCTTGTTCCGTTTTTATACTTTTCTATATTTTTCTCATTTTTATCAATTATAAAGAAACTTTTATTGTATATATATTCTTTAAAATAAACTTTTTACTTTTGTTTTATATTTTTTTGTGTTTTAAACTTAAATAAATAAATACATATATTAATTTTACCCTATCTATAAAAAAGGTTAATCCTGTTGACAATATGTTACTCAAGAACAAATTATTATTGAAAGGTAAATTTTTATAAATTTAATAAGATAGATTGTATTTTCTTTCACCTACCTATATGGAAGTAATAGTATGCAGGTGAATGCGCAGTAATTTGTAGAAAATATAAAAATAATACCTTTGCCTTGTGCGCCATAAGGGACACCATTGTTATAAAACAATTAGTTTATATGAAACGCTTACTTTATATAAATACTTACCCTTTAGATTCCTTTACGGCTGACCCTATGGCGCCTAATTATCAATAACGAGGAGATTTTATGGATTTTTTTAAAGAATATAAAGATAAACTTATGACAGCTGAAGATGCGGTCAAAGTAGTAAAAAATGGTGACTGGATAGATTATGCTACATCTAACAGTTTCCCTGTAACATTAGATAAAGCTTTAGCAAAGAGAAAAAACGAGCTTGAAGATATAAAAATACGTGGATATCTAACTTTGGAGCCTATAGCCACTGTAGAATCCGATCCTGAAAGAGCAGTATTTACATATAACTCATGGCACTGTGGAGGTTATGAAAGAAAGCTTGTAGATAAAGGGCTCTGTAACTATATCCCTATGATTTTTAGAAATATAGAAGAGTACTACAAAAGATACCTTACTGTTAATGTCGCTATGATGGCAGTCGCTCCCATGGATCATCACGGATATTTTAATTTCTCAGTAACTACGGCTGGTGCAAAAGCTGCTTTAGATAAAGCTGATATAGTAATCCTAGAGGTTAATAGCAAGCTTCCAAAAGTCTTTGGTGGCTTCGATAACTGTATTCATATATCTGAAGTAGATATAGTTGTAGAAGGAGAAAATAGAAAACCTTTAGAACTTTCTTCTCCGCCTTCTACAGATACAGATGACATCATCGCTAGAACAATAGTTAATAATATGTGTGACGGATCAGTTCTACAAATAGGGATAGGTGGTTTGCCAAATGCAGTCGGTAAAATGATTGCCCAATCAGACTTGAAAAATCTAGGAGTACATACAGAGCTTCTCGTAGATGCCTATCTAGACATGTATAAAGCTGGTAATTTAACAAATAAACAAAAAACAATAGATAAGAATAAAGGTGTCTTTGGCTTTGCACTGGGCTCCTCAGAGCTTTATGATTGGATAACAGAAAATCCAGGTATGATAACTGCACCTATAAGCTATGTCAATTCACCTAGAGTTATATCTCAGCTAGATAACTTTGTTTCTATCAATAACTGCATCTCTGTAGATTTATATGGACAGATATGTGCTGAAAGTGCTGCCACAAGACATATAAGTGGGACAGGAGGTCAATTAGACTTCCTCACAGGAGCTTTTGATAGCAAGAACGGAAAAAGCTTTATATGTATGACATCTTCGTACAAAGATAAAAATGGAAACCTCTTATCTAGATTTACACCGACATTTAATGGAGATATAGTAACGGATCCAAGAAGCCAATCCTTTCTTCTAGTAACAGAGTATGGCATGATAAATTTAGCAGGCTTATCAACTTGGGAAAGAGCTGAAAAATTAATTTCTTTAGCTCACCCTTCTCATCGAGATTACCTAATAAAGGCTGCAGAAAAACAAAATATATGGCGACTATCTAACAAGAAATAAATCTCTATTCCATTCAAGATGGAGTTAAATTATTACCTGATCGTTATTCAATCGTTATTAGACGATACACATGTAATTTACTGGGTTTTTCTAAAATTTAAACGTTAAATTACCAACATAACTTCCATGGATATCGAAGTAGTTATCGCTAATAAAAATATAAAGCAAATTGATGGTACTCAAAATAGTAATTGAATTGATTTTCCTCATAAGCTTTAATTACAATAATTACTTGAAATTAAGCTACAAAACTAAAAACACCGCAGAAGTTATCTGCGGTGCTTTTAGTTATATAGAAAAATTTTATCTTATTTAAATATATATTTTTAAAATAGCTGTATTGGGTTTGCAAGATTTTTAAGAAGAGCAGCTACACTCCAGGCTTCAGTTACGCTAGACTTAGGATTCTTTACATCAGGTTTAGAAGTAACTTCAATTAGAGCTTTTGCACCTTCATTTTCAATAGTAATACAATGAGTATTTCCATTGACATCAGGATCACTTACTACTCGCACATTTACATCATTTACACCAGTACTTGCAATTCCTGTTGCAACTGCCACATTTGTATTTTTAGGAAATCCTAAGATAGCATCCCTCGCACTTCCTTCGAAGGCAAGAACTTTTTCATCCTCAGGAAGATCTACGCCATCTAAGTATGGAGCTCCGTTTAAACTCTTAGGTGCTTTTCTACTTTCAATAGAAGTTACAGCATTCCCCATTAATGCTATGGTAGATACTATATCTAAACCACCTATCGCTCCAGAAGTAACATGAACCTTTCTATCATATTCTCTTGCAGTATCAACTATATCTTTTAAAGCCAAATCATCTGCTAATGCTCCAACAGAAGTTATAACAATATCCTTACCTTCTCTTAGAATATCTGAAGCCATATTTTTCACAGCTTCTACTCCTGCTATCTCAACTACTATATCAGCCTCTGAATTCAGTAATTCCTCGAAGCTGGAAAACACATGTATTTTTATATCTGAAACTTGAACAAAATCATCTTTTAAAACAATATCGTATATTCCTGCTACTTTATAATCATCACTCAAGTGGTTAACTATGGCTGATGTCAATATTTTACCTAAGGCTCCATATCCTATCACAGCAACCGATTTCATAATTTTCTCCTTTTCTTTTAAACGAGAAACCCTTCTTCTTTAAGTATTTTTTCAACTAAATCCAAGGTTTCCTCATCATCTGCTGTTACCTTGTGAAAATGATAATCATTTGTGATATGTTTCAAAGGAGTGCTAACACTATTTTCTATATCATCTAAAAATTTAGCCACATCCTTCCTAGACTTGATATTCATTTCTGCACTTATGACGCCGTAAATACGGTGACGTACAAATACATCCTCTACTGTAACCCCCATATCTACTAAAAGATTAAGCTCTCTTTCTATATCCTCATCTTTATGATGAACTTTAAAAGTTCTACTAGGTCTTTTAGAATCAACTAAAGAATATCCTCTATTAGTTGAAACTATAGGGACATTCTGGGCTCTTAACAAGCCTATATCCTGAACTATAATTTGTCTAGAAACATTTAACTGCTTTGCTAGCTCTGTTCCGTTTATCGGTTTATTAGATTCTTTTAGTATATCTTTAATTCTATCAAGTCTGTTATCTTTTAAATTATCCAATCCGTCTCAATCCTTTCAAAGAAAAATCTAAAACTGGCGCGGAGTGTGTGAGAGCACCACTCGAAATAACATCTGCTCCTATACCAGCATACTTATGTATATTATCAATATTGATATTACCTGACAGCTCTACTATAGCTCTCTTATTTATAAAAGAAATTGCTTCTTTAATTTCGTCTACTGTCATGTTATCTAACATTATTATATCAGCTTTTTCTTCAATTGCATCACGTACCATATCCATATTTTCAACTTCTACTTCAATTTTTCTTACAAATGGTGCGTGAGCCCTCGCTCTTCTTATGGCTTCCTTTACAGAGCCTGCTAAGCCTATATGATTGTCTTTTAGCATAACGCTATCAGATAAGTTGTATCTATGATTATTTCCGCCTCCAATAATAACGGAATATTTTTCAAAAGGTCTCATAAGAGGAGTTGTCTTTCTAGTATCCACAAGCTTAATTGTAGAATCATTTAATGCATCTACCATTTTTCTTGTATATGATGCTATTCCGCTCATTCTCTGTAAATAGTTAAGAGCTACACGCTCTCCGCTCAAAAGAGCTTCTACGGGACCTGTTATCACACCAACTCTCTGACCCTTTTTTATAAATTCACCCTCTTCTACCTCAAAGGAAAAAGATACACGCAGATCCAGCAATTGAAAAACTCTAGTAAATACAGGCAATCCTGCAAGTACGCCATCCTCCTTACATATAAGGTCCACTTGTCCTAGAGCATCTTCTTCCAAAACTGACTGTGTAGACACATCTTCTCCGTTCATATCTTCGCGCAAAGCAGCCATTAGAAGCTCATCTATAACGATGTTGTTCAAGACCGGTTTCTTCATATATTCCTCCTAGTTATTACAAGCAGCCAGCATATTATCCAAAGCTCTCTTAGCTTTTATGCTGACATCATCTAGTACAAAGATTTCTTCTTTTTCTCCTTTTAAAATAGAGATTATATCATCTATCTTAACCTTTTTCATGCCTTCGCATACCATTTTCTCTGGAAAATAAAATTTCTTGTCGGAAAAGCGGTTTTCTAATTCCCACAATATGCCTTCCTCTGTTAAAATAATAAATTCATCAGAAGAAGATTTTCCAATTTCTTCTATTATACCACTAGTACTACCCTGCACATCAACTAAGCCCATAATAGAAGGGTCGCACTCAGGATGTGCATAAACAGGGGCATTAGGGTGCGCCTCTTTAAGCTGTTTAACTTCTTCTAAACTTACATGATTATGGACAGGACAGTGACCTGTATGACAAATTATATTTTTATCTGGAAATAGATGTTTAATATTGTTTCCAAGGTTTCCATCAGGCACAAAGAATATATTTTTTTCTTTTATTGCACTGATTACCTTTTTCACATTAGCCGATGTGCAGCAATAATCTGAGTGTGCCTTGATTTCAGCAGTAGAATTAACATAGCAAACTACAGATAAGTCATCATATAGCTTGCGCATATTCTCAATTTCTTCAACTGTAACCATATGAGCCATAGGGCAGTCAGCTTCTATTTCTAGTAAGAACACATGCTTATCCGGATTGAGTATTTTCATAGTCTCCCCCATAAAGTACACTCCTGCCATAATTATGTTTTTTTCATTTACCATCGTACCTTTTTTAGCTAGGAAAAAACTATCACCAACATAGTCAGCTATAGCCTGAACTTCCTTATCAACATAGTAATGGGCAAAAATAACTGCATCTTTTTTACGCTTTAACTCCATTAGTTCATCTAAATTCATTTTAACATTTAACCTCTTTCTTTCTGGATAGTCAAAATTCACTATCCGTAGTATTATTAGACATCTAATAATAACATAAAAAAGATACACTGACAAGACAATTGTCTTGTCAGTGTATAATGCTTTAAAAACAATACTTTATGCATGATCTATTTTGAGCATAAAAAAAGACGGAGTATAACTCCGCCTTACTTTTTATATTATACAAGCTCTAAAAATGCAACTTCTGCATTGTCACCCTGTCTTGGTCCTAGCTTTAGCACTCTTGTGTATCCGCCATTTCTTTCAGCATACTTTGGTGCAATTTCATCAAATAGCTTTGTTACAACATCTTCATCATAGATGTATGCAAGAACCTGTCTTCTAGCGTGTAAATCACCACGCTTCGCAAGTGTGATCATCTTTTCAGCTTCTTTTCTAGCTTCCTTTGCTCTGTGAACTGTTGTAGAAATTCTTTCTTCTCTGAATAAATCAGTTACTAGATTTCTAAGCATTGATTTTCTATGAGCAGAAGGTCTACCTAGTTTTCTGTAGCCTGCCATATTGATTCTCCTTTCAATTATTCGTCGGTTTCTCGAAATCCAAGACCTAGTTCAGCAAGTTTAATTCTTACTTCGTCTAAAGACTTCTTGCCGAGGTTTCTGATTTTCATCATATCCTCTTCTGATTTCTGAGTCAGATCACCTACTGTATTAATCTGTGCTCTCTTCAAACAGTTAAATGAACGAACTGTTAACTCTAGTTCATCTATAACCTTCTCTAGGTTCAATTCTGTCTGATCTTCCGGTTTTTCAATCATAACTTCGATATTTGTAGCATCATCAGTTAAATTGATAAACAGATTTAAATGCTCTTGCATTATCTTAGCACCGATTGCAACACCTTCATCTGGTCTTATAGAACCATCTGTCCATATTTCCAGTGTAAGCTTATCAAAGTCGGTAATCTGTCCTACTCTTGTATTTTCAACCTTATAGTTTACTTTTGTTACTGGTGTGAATATAGAGTCAACAGCAATAACTGAAATAGGAGTATTTTCATCCTTGTTCTGCTCTGCTGGAACATAGCCTCTACCCTTTGAAATATGTAGCTCCATCATAAGTGTAGCACCTTCTTCTAAAGTAGCTATATGAAGATCTGGATTTGCAACATAAAGTTCTGGTCCACCTACAATATCGTTTGCTGTAAGCTGACAAGGACCTTCAGCATTTATATAAGCTGTCATGCTATCCTGAGAACCATCAATCTTTATAGCTAACTTCTTTAGATTTAGGATAATCTCTGGAACTTCTTCCTTTACACCAGGAATTGTTGAAAATTCATGAAGGACACCATCGATTTTAATGGAAGTAACTGCAGCTCCAGGCAAGGATCTACTCAAGATTCTCTTTAACGCGTTTCCTACAGTAGTACCATAACCTCTTTCAAGTGGCTCTACAACAAATTTGCCATAGTTTCTATCTTCTGGATCTGATATAATCTCAATCCTTGGCTTTTCCATTTCAATCATTTTAAACCCTCCTTTCATCTCTAAGCAACTAAACTCTCTTCTAAAAGCTCATTACTTAGAGTACAATTCAACGATTAAGTGTTCTGCAACAGGTGCATCGATCTGCTCTCTTGTAGGCAGAGATAATACTCTTCCTTCAAGCTTGCTTACGTCTACACTTAGCCATGCAGGTACTGTGAT
Organism: uncultured Clostridia bacterium; assembly: GCA_945876935.1. Classification (GTDB taxonomy): domain Bacteria; phylum Bacillota; class Clostridia; order Peptostreptococcales; family Anaerovoracaceae; genus Gallibacter. The sequence goes on from CAMCQA010000012.1 coordinate 7,015, forward strand.
AGTCATTTCCTTAATCTCTTTGAATTTAGGAGAGCTAGTGCTCTTTTCTTTTACCGCAATAACATCACCTGCGTTTACCATCATTGATGGAATTGTAGCCTTCTTGCCATTTATAGTAAAGTGACCATGAACTACTAATTGTCTAGCTTCTTTTCTTGAAGAAGCAAAACCTAATCTAAATACAGCATTATCAAGTCTTGTTTCAAGCATGATTAGTAAGTTTTCACCAGCCTTACCAGACTTTCTTGTTGCCTTGTCAAATAGATTTCTAAACTGAGTTTCCTGAAGACCATAGAATCTCTTAGCCTTCTGCTTTTCTCTTAGCTGAATACCATACTCAGAAAGCTTCTTTCTACCCTGTCCGTGCTGTCCAGGAGGAAAGTTTCTTTTTTCAATCGCACATTTTTCGCTATAACATCTTTCGCCTTTAAGGAAAAGTTTTTCTCCTTCTCTTCTGCAAAGTCTGCAATTCGCTTCTCTATATCTTGCCATATCTCTCTTCTCCTCCTTTCACTAAACTCTTCTCTTCTTAGGAGGTCTACATCCGTTATGTGGAATCGGTGTAACATCCTTAATTAATGTAATATTTAGACCAGCTACTGATAGAGCTCTTATAGCAGCTTCTCTACCAGCACCAGGGCCCTTTACATATACTTCTACAGTCTTTAGTCCGTGTTCCATAGCACCCTTAGCTGCTTCTTCAGCTGCCATCTGAGCTGCAAATGGTGTAGACTTTCTTGATCCCTTAAATCCTAGAGATCCTGCACTTGACCATGATAATGCATTTCCGTTCATATCTGTAAGAGTTACAAGAGTGTTATTAAAGGTAGACTGAATGTGTGCTTGGCCTTTTTCAATATTTTTACGCTCTTTTCTCTTTTTTCTTACTGCTTTTTTTACAGCTTTAGCCATATCTTTCTACCTCCTTTACTTCTTCTTTCTTCCTACAGTCTTCTTAGGACCTTTACGAGTTCTAGCATTTGTTTTAGTCTTCTGACCTCTTACAGGTAGACCTCTTCTGTGTCTTATTCCTCTGTAACATCCGATTTCCATAAGTCTCTTGATGTTTAGAGAAACTTCTCTTCTTAGATCACCTTCTACATCGTATTCTGCTTCGATGATGTGTCTAATCTTACCTGCATCTTCTTCTGATAGATCCTTAACTCTTACGCTTGGATCAATTCCAGCCTTCTCAAGAATGATAACAGCTGTTTTTCTTCCTATACCGTAGATATAAGTTAGACCAATGTCTATTCTTTTATCTCTTGGTAAGTCAACTCCGGCTATACGAGCCATAAACTCCTCCTATTCCCATCTTCCGTCACGCAGCCTCAAGGGGCGTAATATAAACGGGATGTTCCTATTAAATAACTTTTATTTTAACTAATTAATTTGTAATGCCTTGTAGATTAACCCTGTGTCTGCTTGTGCTTAGGGTTTTCACAAATTACCATTACTTTACCTTTTCTTTTGATAACCTTGCACTTTTCACAGATAGGTTTTACTGATGCTCTTACTTTCATCTTAACCTCCTATTTAGCTCTCCACGTAATTCTTCCTCTTGTTAAATCGTAAGGTGAAAGTTCAACCTTTACTTTATCTCCTGGAAGAATCCTTATGAAGTTCATTCTTATCTTTCCTGAAACATGGGCAAGTACCTCATGTCCAGTTTCTAATTTTACTACAAACATTGCATTCGGCTGAGCATCTACAACAACGCCTTCAGCCTCAATTACATCTTTCTTCGCCATTTATACACCTCATTATAAAGTTAAAAACTCTGGTTCACCGTCCCTTACGACAACGGTGTTTTCATAGTGAGCTGCAAGGCTTCTGTCCTTTGTAACAACTGTCCAATCATCATCAATAGTTTCTGTATCGTAATGACCTAAAACAGTCATTGGCTCTATTGCAAAGACCATTCCTTCAACTAACCTAGGACCTCTTCCAGCCTTACCGTAATTTGGAATCTGTGGATCTTCATGCATAATTTTGCCAATTCCGTGGCCGACATACTCTCTTATGATGCCAAGACCACCTGATTCTGCTTTTCTTTGTATAGCATTAGAGATATCAGATAATCTGTATCCTACTCTACAAAATTCCATACCTGCAAAGAAACTAGCTTCTGTAAATTCAATAAGCCTTTTAGCATCTTCGCTAATTTCTCCTACAGCAAAGGTTCTAGCTGCATCACTAACATATCCTTTGTAGGTAGTTCCTGTATCTACACTGACGATATCACCTTCCTTTAGAATCCTATCTGCTCTAGGTATTCCATGGACAACTTCTTCGTTAACAGATATACAGGCACTGGCAGGAAAGCCATAAAGCCCTTTAAAAGCTGGTCTCATATTATGCTTTAAGATATATTCCTCAATATATTGGTCTATTTTCAGAGTGCTTATTCCAGGTTTTATAAAATCTTTAAGATTTCTTAAAATTTCTCCTGTAACTTTCCCCGCTTCTCTCATGATGTTAATTTCATTTTCGGATTTAATTATAATCATAATTATTCTCCTAAAATATCTACTATCTGAGCAAATAGTGTTTCAAGACCAATAGCTCCATCAAGATGAGCAATGTTGCCTAATTTATCATAGTAGTCTAAAAGAGGCTTTGTCTGTCTGTTGTAAACTTCTATTCTATTTTCAACAGTTCCCTTTGTATCGTCCGCTCTCTGCATAAGCTCACCTTGGCAGGCATCACATTCACCTTCAACCTTAGGTGGCATATTAGTAACATGATAAGTCTTTCCACAAGAAGAGCAGACCCTTCTACCTATAAGTCTAGTTATAAGCTCATCCTTATCAACATCAATGTCTAGAACATGATCTATAGCTTTTCCATGCTCTCTTAGAAAAGCATCTAGTGCAACTGCCTGTTCAACAGTTCTTGGAAAGCCGTCAAGTAGAAAGCCTTTTTCAGTATCCTTTTCTAAAAGTCTATCAGTAGCTATTTCAATAACTAAACTATCTGGAACAAGTTCTCCCTTGTCCATATATTCCTTTGCTTTTTTTCCTAGACGAGTTCCTTCAGATATATTTTTTCTGAATATGTCGCCAGTTGAAATATGAGGAATATTATATTTTTCTACTATTTTTGATGCTTGAGTTCCTTTTCCCGCTCCCGGTGGACCTAATAAAATTAAATTCATATTGTGCCTCCTTACTTGAGGAAACCACTACCAGAGTAGTTTCTCATCAATAGCTGCTGCTCAAGCTGCTTCATACTGTCTAGGGCAACACCTACAACGATCAAGAGGGATGTTCCTCCAAAAGATACATTTAAAGGTGTTAACTGTGTTAATAGAGTAGGTAGCGTTGCAACCGCCGCTAAGAACAAAGCTCCCACGAAAGTAATTCTTGTCATAACTCTATTTAAGTATTCAACTGTTGCATTACCTGGTCTTATTCCTGGAACAAAACCTCCATTAGCTTTCAACTGATCTGCAACTTCAACTGGGTTGAATGATACAGCAGTATAGAAGTATGTAAAGAATATTATCAACAGAACATTAAATACAGCATATAACCAAACTCCAGGTGAACCTACTGGGGATAACCATTTTGTAACCCATAAAGCAAACCCTGAGTCCTTTCCTGTGAAGTAAGTAATTGTTAGAGGGAACTGAAGGATTGATAGAGCGAAGATAACCGGAATTACCCCTGCCTGATTAACCTTTAGTGGAATATGTGTAGATTGACCTCCATACATCTTTCTTCCAACAACTCTCTTTGCATACTGCACCGGAATTCTTCTATGACCTTCCTGGATTTCGATGATACCAACGATAACCAATATAGCAAATGCTACGAATAAGAAAATTGTAACATAGCTGATTGTTCCTTCTTGAACATTTAGCCATAGACCATGTAATCCTGTAGGTATTCTTGCTACAATACCTGCAAAGATTATTAATGATATACCATTTCCAATACCGTTTTCATTAATCTTTTCACCTAACCACATTAGGAAACTTGTTCCAGCAGTTAGTACTAAAACGATAACGATAATAGAAAATATACTATTGCTTATAAGTGCCCCTCTAAACATACCTAGAGAAACGCCTATAGCCTGTATTACAGCTAGAATAACTGTCAAATATCTAGTTATTCTAGCAATTTTCTTTCTTCCTTCCAGACCTTCCTTTGCCATTGCTTCAAGAGAAGGAATAGCAATTGTAAGAAGCTGGATGATGATTGAAGCAGTAATGTAAGGCGTAATACTTAGAGCAAATATAGTCATATTTGCGAAAGCTCCACCAGAGAAAAGATTAAATAAATCTATAAGACCATTTCCACCGTTTGCAAATGTTTCTTTTAGAACTTCTCTGTTTATTCCTGGAACAGGAATATTTGATCCTATTCTAAAAACTACTAACATAAGCATTGTGAATATCATCTTAGCTCTAATTTCAGGAGCTTTCCAAGCTCTAGCAAGTGTCTCTAATCCTCTCATTAGATCACCTGTGCCTTTCCTCCTGCCGCTTCTATTTTTTCTAATGCAGACTTAGTGAATTTTTGCGCCTGAACAGTTAGGTTCTTTTCTAAGTTACCATTACCTAGAATTTTAACGCCATCTTTCACCTGCTTTACGATGCCTTCTGCAATTAATAGCTCAGGTGTTACTACAGTGCCGTTATCAAATCTATTTAGAGTTTCAACGTTAACTATTTCGTATTCCTTTCTCCAAATATTTGTGAATCCTCTTTTAGGGATTCTTCTGTATAGTGGCATCTGTCCACCTTCAAAACCAGGTCTTACTCCACCGCCAGATCTAGAATTCTGACCGTTCATACCTCTACCAGCAGTTTTACCCTGACCTGTAGCAGTACCACGACCCTTTCTCTTAGGGTTCTTAGTAGCACCTGCAACCGCTCTTAGTTCATGAAGTTTCATGTTCGCACCTCCCTTTCTTAAATTTCTTCTAATGTAAGAAGATGCGGAACCTTGTTTACAGAGCCTCTAGTTACAGGACTGTCCACTAGCTCTACTGACTGGTGCATCTTTCTCAAACCTAAAGCTTCTACAACCTTTCTCTGTCTAGGTGAAGCTCCGATTAAGCTCTTAGTTAAAGTTATCTTTACTTTCTTATCAGCCATCTTTCTTCCTCCTATCCCAAGATTTCTTCCGTAGTTTTACCTCTTAGCTTGCTTACTCTTTCTACAGTCATCATGTTCTTTAGACCTTCGATAGTAGCATAAGCCATATTAGCTGTGTTGTTTGAACCGATAGACTTTGCTCTAACGTCCTTGATACCAGCTAATTCAAGCACAGTTCTTACAGATGAACCTGCGATTACCCCTGTACCTTCTGCTGCAGGCATGATTAGAACTCTACCTGCACCAAAGATTCCTACATTTCTATGTGGAATTGTTGTTCCAACTGTTGGAACATATATTAAGTTCTTTTTAGCATCTTCTGTAGCTTTTCTTACAGCTTCAGGAATTTCCTGAGCCTTACCAAGACCTACGCCCACGTGTCCATTTTCGTCACCAACTACTATAGTAACGCTGAATCTCATGTTTCTACCACCTTTTACAGTTTTAGCAACACGTCTGATGTTAACGATAGTCTCTTTTAAGTCTAGTCTGGATGCATCAATTGTATTTTTCATCCTCTACCTCCGTTAGAACCTTAGTCCAGCTTCACGTGCGCCATCAGCTAATTCTTTAACTCTTCCGTGGTATAAGAATCCACCTCTATCAAAAGCAACAGTTTCAATGCCTTTTTCAAGCGCTCTCTTTGCGATAACTTCTCCAACCTGCTTAGCAGCTTCCTTATTGCCTCCATTAGCAATGTTCAATTCCTTTTCAAGAGTTGAAGCTGCAGCTAAAGTCACTCCATTAACATCGTCGATAACCTGAGCGAAAATGTTTTTATTACTTCTAAACACGCATAATCTAGGTCTTTCAGGAGTGCCATGAACATCTTTTCTAACTCTTTCGTGTCTAGCAACACGTCTATTAGCTCTTGTATTTTTAGCCATGATATTTTACTCCTTTCCTTAGTCGCCTTTAACTCCGGCTTTACCTTCTTTTCTGCGGATTTTTTCACCAGAGTATCTGATACCCTTACCTTTATATGGTTCAGGTTTTCTCCAAGCTCTGATATTTGCAGCATAGTTACCAACTAAAGCCTTATCAATACCTTTTACTAGAATTTCTGTAGCCGCTGGAACTTCAGTTGTAATACCAGCTGGATCCTTCATTTCTACTGGGTGTGATAATCCTAAGCTCATCACAAGAGTGTCACCCTTCTTTTCAGCCTTGTATCCTACACCTACTAGCTCAAGCTTCTTTTCATATCCTTCTGTAACACCTACAACCATGTTTGAAATAAGTGTTCTAGCTAGACCGTGCTGAGCTCTATCATTCTTAATGTCGCTAGGTCTTGAAACCGTTACAACACCTTCATTTACTTCTACTGTTAATCTATCACTAATCTGCTCTCTAAGCTCTCCCTTAGGTCCTTTAACAACGATCACATTGCCTTCAACCTTTAGCTCAACGCCAGCAGGAAGATTAACAGGCTTTAATCCTATTCTTGACATATTATCTTCCTCCTACTACCATACGTAACAGATTATTTCTCCACCAACACCTAATTTTCTAGCTTCTTTGTCGCTTATAACTCCCTTAGAAGTTGAAACGATAGCTGTACCTAGTCCACCTAGTACTTTAGGAACATCTGCAGCCTTAGCATAAACCTTTAGACCTGGTTTTGATATTTTCTTTATTCCGTTTATAACTTTTTCACCAGCTGGACCGTACTTCATTTCTACTTTGATTACGCCCTGCTTGTCGTCTTCTATCATCTGAAAACCTTTGATGTAGCCTTCTTCTAGTAAAATTTCAGCTATTGATTTTTTAATCTTTGAAGCTGGAATTTCAACTGTTTCATGACCTACAGTATTGGCATTTCTGATTCTAGTTAGCATATCTGCTATTGGATCTGTCATTGTCATTACAGTATATCTCCTTCCTCTACCAGTTTTGCCCTAAGGCAACTTAGTAAATTAAAATAACTACCAGCTTGCTTTCTTAACGCCTGGGATTTCACCCTTGTAAGCAAGCTCTCTAAAGCAAATACGGCAAATACCGTACTTCTTTAGTACAGAGTGTGGTCTTCCACAAAGTCTGCATCTTGTATAAGCCCTTGTAGAGTACTTAGGCTCTCTCTGCTGTTTTACTTTCAGAGCTTTCTTAGCCATAATTCCCTCCTATTTCTCAAACGGCATACCTAGAAGTCTTAGTAGCTCTAGAGCTTCTTCATCAGTCTTAGCCGTTGTTGTAAATACTATGTTCATACCTTTTATTAGATCAACCTGATCGTAGTTGATTTCTGGGAATATAAGCTGTTCCTTTATACCCATAGAGTAGTTTCCTCTACCGTCAAAAGAGTTTTTGCTAACACCCTTAAAGTCTCTCACTCTTGGAAGAGCGATATTGAAGAACTTGTCAGCAAAGTTGTACATGTTTTCGCCTCTTAGAGTAACTTTTGTTCCAACAGCCATACCCTGTCTAACCTTGAAGTTAGCGATAGATTTCTTTGCTCTTGTAACAACAGGTCTCTGTCCTGAGATAATACCTAGCTCTTTAACAGTTGTTTCCATTAGCTTAGCATTGTCTTTAGCTTCACCTAAACCGATATTAATTGTGATTTTTTCTAGTTTAGGTACCTGCATTGGATTTTCATAATTAAACTTTTCCATAAGAGCCTTAAATACTTCGCTCTTGTAAGTTTCCTTTAGTCTATTTGCCAAATCGTCTCCTCCTTTCCTTAATCGATTATGTTGCCACTCTTCTTAGCAACTCTTACCTTTTTGTCGCCATCCATTGTGTAACCAACTCTTGTAGCTGATTTAGCCTTTGCATCGTATAACATTACGTTTGATACATGAATTGGTCCTTCCTGGTGTCTGATTTCAGAAGCTGATGTTCTAGTCTGCTTCTGGTGCTTAGTCTGCATGTTTACACCTTCAACGACAACTTTATTTTCCTTAGGCAGAGCCTTGATGACTTCACCTTTTTTACCTTTATCTTTACCAGTAATTACTATTACTGTATCACCTTTTTTAATACGCATCCTGTTTAGACCTCCTATAGTACTTCCGGTGCCAATGACACTATCTTCATATAGTTCTTGTCTCTAAGCTCTCTAGCAACAGGTCCAAATATACGAGTTCCCACTGGGTTCTTGTCTTCTTTGATAACTACAGCAGCGTTCTGGTCAAACTTTACATAGCTACCATCATCTCTTCTAGCACCCTTCTTTGTTCTAACCACTACAGCTTTTACTACGTCACCCTTCTTAACCATTCCGCCTGGAGAAGCTTCTTTAACGGCACAAACAATTACATCTCCGATATTTGCATATTTACGGCTAGTACCACCTAGAATACGGATACATAATAGTTCTTTTGCACCGGAGTTGTCAGCTACTTTTAACCTTGTTTCTGTCTGAATCATATTCGGTGCCTCCTTACTTAACTTTCTCTACGATATTAACAAGTCTCCATCTCTTATCCTTAGAAAGAGGTCTTGTTTCCATAATTCTTACTTTATCTCCGATATTGCACTCGTTGTTCTCATCGTGAGCCTTTACCTTCTTAGTCATCTTTACAGCCTTGCCATAAAGAGAATGTCTTACGAAGTCTTCTAAAGCAACTGTAACAGTCTTATCCATCTTGTTGCTTACAACGATTCCAACTCTAGTTTTTCTTCTGTTTCTTTCCACTGTCATAATTACATCCTCCTTTCTTACTAAGCCTTAGCTGCTAGTTCCTTTTCTCTAATGATAGTTTTAACTCTAGCAATATCTCTCTTTAATTCTCTAAGTCTGATTGGATTCTCAAGCTGACCTGTCACATGCTGGAATCTTAAATTGAAAAGATCCTTCTTTAGCTTTATCAGTTCAGCATTTAGTTCCATTTCAGACATTTCTCTTATCTTATTTAGTTCCATTATGCTTCACCACCCTTTTCGTTTTCTTCTCTGATGGCAAATTTACATTTTACAGGTAATTTGTGTGAAGCCAATCTCATAGCTTCTCTTGCCTGTGCTTCTGTAACACCTTCAATTTCGAACATAACTCTACCTGGTTTAACAACTGCTACCCAGTATTCTGGTGAACCCTTACCGGAACCCATTCTTACTTCAGCAGGTTTCTTTGTTACTGATTTATGTGGAAAAATCTTAATATATACTTTTCCGCCTCTCTTAATAGATCTTGTCATAGCTACTCTGGCAGCTTCGATCTGATTAGAAGTGATCCATGCAGGTTCTAGTGAAATTAGACCGAACTGGCCGTGAGAAATCTTGTTTCCTCTTGTAGCCTTACCGTTCATTCTACCTCTGTGGACTCTTCTACGTTTAACGCGCTTTGGCATCAACATGGCTAGTATCCTCCTTCTTATAGACTATTCTTCAGTTGTTTCAACTGCTTGTGTTTCAACCTGTGGAGCCTCTACTGGCTCGCTTACAACTTCTGCCTTAGGTGTATTTCTCATTCTTGGATTTACCGCCTTAGCAACTTCTGGCTTTGCATCTCTAGGATTTCTCTTAGGTCTTCTTTCGCCATCTCTTCTCTTGTTGTTCTTTCTTCTGTCGCCTTTTTTATTTTCAACTTTTTCTTCACGAACAACGCTCTGAAGTCCCTTATCTAGGATTTCGCCATGGTTAATCCAAACCTTAACACCAATCTTTCCGTAAGTTGTATCTGCTTCTGCAAATCCATAATCGATATCAGCTCTTAGTGTATGTAGTGGCACATTACCTTCGCTGTAAGATTCGCTTCTAGCAATTTCTGCTCCGCCAAGTCTACCAGATACTAGTACCTTGATACCCTTTGCATTTGCTTTCATTGTTCTGCCGATAGCACTCTTCATAGCTCTTCTGAAAGCGATTCTTCTTTCAAGAGCCTGAGCGATACTTTCAGCTGTTAACTGAGAATCTAATTCTGCTCTTCTCACTTCTTTGATGTCTATATCAACAGTCTTGCCTGTTAGCTTAACTAAGTCAGCCTTTAGCTGCTCGATACCATCGCCAGCCTTTCCGATTACCATACCTGGTCTACCTGTTGAAATAATAACCTTTACTTTTTCTGCACCTGATCTTTCAACAACTACCTTTGAGATTCCTGCAGCATAAAGCTTTTTCTTTACAAAAGTTCTGATTTCCTGGTCTTCTACTAGAAAATCTGCGAACTGATTCTTTCCAGCATACCACTTGGAGCCCCAGTCTTTAATGACCCCAACTCTTAAGCCGTGTGGACTTACTTTCTGACCCATTACTGTTCCTCCTTTTCAGCGCTTCTTTCTCTCAAAGTTACTCCGATGTGGCTTGTTCTCTTTAAAATGATAGACGCTCTACCCTGAGAACCTGCTCTCCATCTCTTCATTGTTGGACCCTGGTGTGCATATACTTCTGCAACATAAAGGTCGTCTACGTTCATGTTGTGGTTGTTTTCTGCATTCGCCATAGCTGACTTAACAACCTTTTCTACTAGCTCAGCACCTTTACCCGGTGTGAACTTTAGAATTGTCAATGCCTCTCCTAAGTCTTTTCCTCTAACTAGGTCAGTTACAGGCTTAAGTTTAATAGGAGACATTCTAACTGTCTTTGCAATTGCTCTTGCTTCCATTTCTTATCTCCTTTACTTATCTTGATTTCTTATCAGCGGCATGACCTCTATAAGATCTTGTTGGAGCAAATTCTCCAAGTCTGTGTCCTACCATATCTTCTGTGATGTACACTGGAACGTGTTTTCTTCCGTCGTGTACAGCTATTGTATGACCTACCATCTGTGGGAAAATTGTAGATGGTCTTGACCATGTCTTCACAACCTTCTTTTCGTTTGCTGCATTCATTTCTTCAATTGCTTTTAGAAGTTTTGCATTTACGAAAGGGCCCTTTTTCAGTGATCTACCCATTTTCTATTGCTCCTTTCCTTATTTTTCGCCTCTGCGCTTAACAATGTATTTGTCAGAATCTTTCTTCTTCTTTCTAGTCTTGTATCCTAGAGCTGGTTTACCCCATGGAGTAACTGGACTAACTCTACCGATACCAGCCTTACCTTCACCACCACCGTGAGGGTGATCGTTAGGGTTCATTACAGAACCTCTTACTGTAGGTCTAATACCCATGTGTCTTTTTCTACCAGCCTTACCGATGTTGATATTAGCGTGGTCTGAGTTACCAACTTCACCAACAGTGGCTCTACATTCGATTCTTACTTTTCTAACTTCTCCGGAAGGTAGTCTTACTAGAGCATACTTTCCTTCTTTAGCCATAAGCTGTGCTCCGTTACCTGCAGATCTTACAAGCTGTGCACCCTTACCAGGCTTAAGTTCAATATTGTGAATCATTGTACCTACAGGAATATTTGTTAGTGGAAGTGCATTTCCTACCTTGATATCTGCATCTTTACCTGATTCAATAACCTGTCCTACAGTTAGTCCCTGTGGAGCAATTATGTATCTCTTTTCACCATCTGCATATACGATTAATGCTATGTTTGCACTTCTGTTTGGATCGTATTCTATTGCTGATACATTTCCTGGTATTCCATCTTTAGTTCTCTTGAAGTCTATTATTCTGTACTTAGGTCTGTATCCACCACCTCTATGTCTAACAGTAATCTTACCTCTTGAGTTTCTTCCTGAGTGTTTCTTTAAAGTTACTGTAAGAGATTTCTCTGGTGTGCTCTTAGTAATTTCTTCAAAAGTAGATGTTGTCATCCCTCTTAAACCAGGAGTAGTTGGATTATATTTTTTAATTCCCATGACTTACTACCTCCTTATAGGCTCTGGAAGAACTCAATTTCCTTGCTATCCTCTGTTAGAGTCACGATAGCTTTTTTAGAAGCTGCTGTGTAGCCCATTGTTCTTCCCATTCTCTTTAACTTACCTTTGCTGTTCATGATGTTCACTTTAGCAACTTCTACGCCAAAGATCTCTTCAACTGCTTTTTTCACTTCAGTCTTGTTTGCATCTACTGCAACCTTAAAAGTGTATTTTTTAACCTGTGCTGCTTCCATAGAAGTTTCTGTAATAACAGGCTTTAATATTACATCGTATGATGTTCTCATTATGAATACACCTCCTCAATCTTTTTAACTGCTTCTGCTGTAACGATGAAGCTTGTATAGTTGATAATTTCATATACGTTCATTGTTCCAACTAGAGCTGTTCTTACTCCTGGAATGTTTGCTGCTGACTTTACTACATTATCATCCTTTTCTGCTGTAACGATAAGTGCTTTCTTTTCAGCATTTACATTAGATAGAACTTTTATCATATCCTTTGTCTTTGGAGCATCAAACTTTAACTCGTCTAATACTATAATCTCTTTTTCTAGAACCTTTGAAGATAGTGCTGATAACATAGCTAGTCTTCTCATCTTCTTAGGTAGTGTGTATCTATAGCTTCTTGGCTTTGGTGCAAATACTACACCTCCTCCAATCTGTGATGGGTCAGTTGTAGAACCCTGTCTATGACGACCAGTTCCCTTCTGTCTGAAAGGCTTTCTTCCGCCTCCTCTAACATCTCCTCTAGTCTTTGCAGACTGAGTACCCTGTCTTCTGTTAGCTAAGTAATTTTTTACTACTGCATGTACTGCGTTCTGGTTTGGCTCAATGCCGAATACTGCATCGTTTAGCTGTATGCTTCCAGTTTCAACACCTTCCATGTTTAAAACTTTTACTTCTGCCATTTCCTTCCTCCTTTCTGAAAGTTATCCTACTTATTTGTCTTAACTGCAGGACGCACTTTCACCAAGCTACCCTTAGCTCCTGGAATAGCACCCTTTACTAGCAGTAGATTTCTATCTGCAATAACTTTTACTAATTCTATGTTCTGTATAGTTACAGTTTCGTGACCCATTCTACCTGGCCCCTTGTTACCCTTAAATACTCTTCCAGGGTAAGATGCTCCAGCTAGAGCACCAGCAAGTCTCTTGTGCTTAGAACCGTGACTCATAGGTCCTCTGTGGTGTCCATGTCTCTTGATATTACCCTGAGTACCTTTACCTTTTGAAACTCCTGTAACGTCTACTTTTATGCCTTCTTCAAAGTCAGCAACAGTAATCACCTGTCCAACTTCGTAGCTTTCGCCTTCTTCTACTCTAAATTCAGCTAAATGCTTTTTGATTTCAACGCCTGCTTTTTCAAAGTGGCCAGTTAGTGGCTTATTTACTCTGTGAGGCTTTGTGTCTCCAAAAGCAATCTGTACAGCGTTGTAACCATCTGTTTCAACAGTTTTAACCTGAGTTACCACTTCAGGACCTGCTTCAATTACAGTTACAGGAACTACTGTTCCTTCCTCTGTGAAAATCTGTGTCATACCGATTTTCTTTCCTAATAGTGTTTTCATTAAATTCCTCCTAATTCTTACAGCGGATTGAAGAGTTACCCGTATCTCAGATACGGCACGTAACTCTCATGCAAGGATTTCAATTGCTTTAGCGATTAGAAATCTACTGCGCATTCTGAGTGTAGCCATTCTCAGCACGGCACGTAACTCCCATGCAAGGATTTCAATTGCTTTAGCGATTAGAAATCTACTGCGCATTCTGAGTATAACCATTCTCAGCTAGGTTTTGCCATATCTTTTAGATATTAATACTTCCTCAATCTTACTAAGTGAGCTTTCGCTCTTCGGTCTTATAGTTTGATTTCAATATCTACGCCAGCAGGTAAGTCCAACTTAGTTAAAGCATCAGTTGTCTTAGCTGTTGCTGCAGAAATATCAATCAGTCTCTTGTGAGTTCTCTGTTCAAACTGCTCTCTGCTGTCTTTATATTTGTGAACAGCTCTCAAGATTGTTACTACTTCCTTTTCAGTAGGTAGTGGAATCGGTCCAGAAACTTCAGCGCCAGTCTTCTTAGCAGTTTCTACGATTCTTGCTGCACTTGCATCTAAAAGTGCGTGATCATAAGCCTTTAGCTTAATTCTGATTTTCTGTAGTTCGCTCATTTTTTCCTCCTATTTTGTACTGTTTTCGCTATTCTCGTACAAGGGTTTTCCCTTCCTTTTTCAATAGCATATATCATTTAAGCTTGTTTGATACACGCCTCCGTGTGTTTCCTTTATTTCTTCACAACTAAAAGAAAGCGAACCCTTCGCCCTTGTCTAGCAAGGACAATTCTCCGTGGAAATTACCTGATAGCTCAGCAACTTCCCACTTCTTCGCATTTAACAAGCTTTATAATTATATAAAATTCTTAGACAAAAATCAACACTTTTTTTAATCTAAATAAAAATATTTTTTATCATTTTTAGATATATCTCTCTTGTATTTTCAATGTTATTACTATGTATCAATTACAACTCATCCTAGTGTTCTCTTTTTTTATTTATTTTTAAGCTACTACTTTTCTATTACAATTTTCCTTCCTTATTATATATAAAATAAATAAATCCTCATTTACTAGCATCAAACTAGTAAATGAGGGCTTATATCCTTACAATTATTTAATAAGCAGATCCATAACAGCATCTCCATGGCGAATTTCATCATTCATTATTATTTCAATATTTGGAAACTCTCTTATAAACGGTCTATATTTATCTGCTGAGTCATACTCTCCTTTGGCAATCAGTTTATAAATTTTTTCTCTGCCAAGAATAGCAAGGAGTTTTGGAATAATAATAGAAAGTTTCTTTTTTCCAACCAGCACTTTTCCCGTGTACTCCTGCAAAATTTGACCATGCCTTTCTTCATCCTCTGCTAGCTTCATAAAGTACTCTCTATCTTTTTCTCTTTTAACTTTTGCAGCGAGAGCCTTATACATCAAAGCTGCATCATACTCACCTTGTTGAGCTTTTATAAGCTCTTTCATACAATCCTTTTTCATTAAACCTCTTTTCTCAATTCCTTTACTACTCTCTCTTTCACAATCTGCATATCAATAGTAGGTTCAAATCTATCTACGACATTACCCTCTCTATCTATTAAAAACTTTGTGAAATTCCATTTAATATATGCTTTATCTCCAAACTTTTTATTGTTCATTTTAGCAAATTTATTTAAAAATCCATTCTTTATGCCTTTACCAAAGGTCTCAAACGGTTTTTCTGTAGCTAAGAAAGCAAATAAAGGTGATGCATCTTCACCATTCACATCTATCTTAGAAAACTGCATAAAGTTTGTTCCGAATTTAAGCTGACAAAAATTTGCTATCTCTTCTTCATTTTCAGGAGCTTGATTAGCAAATTGGTTGCAAGGAAAATCAAGAACCTCAAAACCTTCATCTTTCAGTTCTTCGTACATTTCTTCAAGAGGGGTATAATGAGGAGTAAATCCGCATCCAGTAGCAGTATTTACAACCAAAAGAACCTTGCCTCTATATTGCGATAACTCTACATTTTCGCCAAAAATATTTTTTGCAGAAAAATCATAAACACTTTTCATATACATCCTCCTATCACTAAAGCTCATACCCATCAATATCAGGTGTAACCCTAATATTAAATTCTGGATATTTTTCACTAACTTCTTTCAATAGTATACCAATACCCTCACTTTGCTCTATATCAAAGCTCATTACAACATCAAAACGTAACTCTTTATTAGGAATATCTACGTAAAAACCATGAAGCTGAAGAGCCCATTCATGCGATAAAACTAGCTTTTGTATATCATTTCTTATTTTTACAGCTTCTTCATCCTTAGTATTTAAAGAGTAAACTCCTACTCCAGTTAAAATAACACCTGTTTGGATATATACTTTTTCTTGAACTCTTCTCGTTAGAACATCTATCTCCTCAACAGTCATTACATCAGGAAGTTCTAGATGAACAGAGGCATAATTTTTATCAGGCCCATAGTTATTTATAATAAGATCAAAAGCGCCTTCCACTTGATCCTCTTGATGAAGAATCTCCTTTATTTTATTCGTTACTTCCTCATCAGGTCTTCTTCCAAGAATATCATCAAGTGTATCGGTCATCATTTCAAGACCAGCTTTTATTATAAACACTGATATAAGAACTCCCACATATGCCTCAACAGCTATTCCTGTGAATATGTATAAAACAGCTGAAAGAAATACTGAGAGAGAAAGTATAGCATCAAAGAAAGCATCTTCACCTGAGGCAACTAAAGCGTTGGAGCTCACCTTTTTACCAACACTCTTAACATACTGACCTAAGATAAGTTTAATGACTATACCAACAGCTATAATGATAAGTGTAACGTTAGAGTAATGAACATCCTCTGGATTAATAATTTTTTTAACCGATTCTACCATAGAAGTAATACCAGCATATAAAACTATTGCAGATACAATCATTGCACTTAAGTACTCTATTCTTCCATACCCAAGCGGGTGCTTCTTATTAGGCTTCTTTGATGCCAGTTTAGTTCCTATTATAGTAACTACAGACGACATGGCATCTGACAGGTTGTTCACTGCATCAAGAATGACAGCTATAGAGTTTGATAATACTCCTACAAAAATCTTAAATGCAGATAGAAATAGATTAGCTATAATACCAATAACGCTAGTCTTTATTATAACTTTATCTCTCTGCACAATATTGCTTTCTACTGTATTCATAACACTACCTCCATACTTTTATTGCATAAAACTCATATACCCTAAAGGGTTAAATTTTTAACATGTAATAAAAAAATAGAGTGAACACATGGTTCACTCTATTACTTTTTATTAAATTTAGAAGCTTTATACTAATCTTCTTTTCTTCTAGCAAGAGCTAGTGCGCCTAAACCTGCAACTGCCGCAACTGCTGCAACTGCACCTGTGTTGCTTTCATCTCCAGTTTTTGGAGCTTTTGTCTTCTTTGAAGCCATCGGCTTCTTTGGAGATTCAGGCTGCTTTGGTTCTTCAGGCTGTTTTGGATCTTCTGGTTGCTTTGGTTCTTCTGGAACAACTGGCTCCTCTTTCTCTACCGGACGAGAAGCTCCATCACCCCATAGGTAAGCTGGTCCTTCATGCTTGTATTCTAAAGATGTTGTATATGTACCATCATCATTCTTAACAACCTTAAATAATCCAGCTGAATCGTTAAAATATATAACATTATCATAACTCATGCCCATTCCAGTTATTCCAGGAGCTAATTTCTGACCTGCATTATTCTGAACAACTGGCTGCTCTATAGGACCTTCTTTAACTGCATTTAGCTGTCTATATTTGTTATCTGCTGCAACTGCTGCCTCAATGCTCATGTACGGTAAGGAAGCAAGCAACCGAAAACAAGAGATAGACCGCC